>DASZUX010000280.1:0-5258 GCA_035547455.1 Chitinophagaceae bacterium | reverse complement strand
GTAAGCGAACATTTGGCAGCATTAAGTGTATGGCTGTACATGTTATTCCCCGTCTGAACTGGAGCTTTGCCGTTTAAAATCACCGCGCTTCCATGCTTTAATAAAGTCAGCCCACGCAAGCGGGTTTAAAATATTCATAGGCGGTACCTGCCCCTGGTAGTAATATTTTTGTGCTTGTTGCCTTAACTGCGCGTTTACCGCTTCGCGGCCGTCTGCAGGTAATGCAGCAATCAATACACGCCTTTTCGCTTCACTCACCGCCTGCCGTGCAAGCTCAAGCTGGTCTGCCGGTACTTCAGTATTCACAAAGTCGCGCTCAAATTGCCCGGCGGTTGGCCTGCTGCGTAAAATGGCGGCCGGCAGGTAAGCTGTATCGTTTGCCATTAGCAGAATTACGCTGTACTGGTTGCCGTCCATCGTTTTGGGTATATCTATCACCTTATCTTTAAAACCCACCGACGAAAACCGGATTTTGTCACCCTTCAGCACTACAATTGAAAAAACACCCTGGTCGTTGGTAAGTGTGCCACGACCCCTGTTTTCAACAATTATGCTGGCTGCCTGTATGCCCTGAAGACTGTCAGCCGTCATTACCACACCGTAAAACTGTATAACTGAATCCTTATTAACAGTAACATTTTGTGCAAAGCTGTGTTGTGAAGTAAGGATTAGGGTGGCAAACAGGCAGTATTGTAAACATTGCTTCATGCAAAAAATATCGGTTTTCGTATGTAAATTAACGCAAGGTATTTTAAGTGAAAAACAAAATAAGGGCGGTAAAGGTTAATTTTGCTGCAAAATATTTGTTTTAACAAAAATATGGGTGATGACCGAAGCTGATGTTCTTAAAGCCTTAAGTAATGTTGAAGAGCCTGACCTGGGCAAAGATATAGTAACCCTTAACATGGTTAAGGATATTATTATAAATGGAAATGCTGTAGCCTTTACCGTAGTGCTAACCACGCCGGCCTGCCCGCTGAAGGACATGATACAGCGCGCCTGCGTAAATGCAATAAAACTGATAGTGGATAAAAACGCAGATGTAACTGTGCATTTTACTGCCAATACCAGCAGCAACCGCAAAGACAATAAGCAGCTGCTGGCAGGGGTTAAAAATATAATAGCAGTAGTAAGCGGTAAAGGCGGCGTGGGCAAAAGCACTGTTGCGGCCAACCTTGCGCTTGCACTGGCTCAGGGCGGTGCCAAAGTAGGGTTGATGGATGCTGATATTTACGGGCCCAGTGTGCCCATTATGTTTGGTGTGCGCGGGCAAAGGCCAATGATGCGGGATGTAAACGGTAAGGGCATGATAGTACCGCTGGAACGTTACGATATAAAGCTGATGAGCATAGGACTGCTGGTAGACGAAAAAAATGCCGTGGTTTGGCGTGGCCCGATGGTAAGCAGCGCCATACGGCAGTTTGTAACAGACGTTGACTGGGGCGAGCTGGACTATCTTGTTATTGACATGCCCCCCGGCACAGGCGATATACACCTTACGTTAATGCAAACAGTACCTGTTACAGGTGTAATAATAGTTACCACCCCGCAAAACGTGGCATTGGCTGATGCTAAAAAAGGTATTGCCATGTTTGCACAGGCACAACTGAATGTGCCGATTATTGGCCTTGTAGAAAACATGGCCTATTTTACCCCGGCAGAGTTGCCCAATAACAAATACTATATTTTTGGCAAAGAAGGCGGCAAGCGTTTGGCTGAAGAGTATGACCTGCCATTTTTGGGACAAATACCTCTTGTGCAGTCCATACGTGAAGGCGGCGATAGCGGCGTACCGGCTATGGCAGGCGATGATGCGGCCAGTCAACAAGCTTTTTGGCAGGTAACTGCAGTGGCTGTGAGAAATATTGCCCAGCGCAACGCACAGGTTAAGAAAACAAATTTGACAGGGGCAGGGCAGTATTAAAAGTTGTGGCTGGTGCCGGACGCGTAAGGTTTTGCTTGCAGATGTCAAAGTGTACAGCCAAATTGCGGTATTGCTAAGCAATCCCTGCTTTCTGTTTAAAGTATTGAAGCAGGTATAACATTACTTTAGAGATTATCAGCCCAAGTAAAACGCCGCCAATTAAGCCTCCGGTACCGCCAACTATAAGTGATTTGGCCTCTGTTATAGACATGTGGAATATTTTTTTAACAATATATACTCCTCCGCTGCCAATAGCAGAACAACATAATGCACAAATAAGCACTACCAGCGTACGAAAACCGGCTTTAACCGATTTACTGAGCAGACCTACAAACACAGACGCTGAAACAATTCCCACGGAAACAAACATAACGGCAAACAATATTGCGATAAAGGCTAACCCTGCACCTGCTATAGCTGCCCCCAATATGGCTCCAAAAAATGCTGCAGCAAAAACAAATAGGAAAAGGTTGAACTCATCGTCGGAGCCAGAAGAATTGTCATCGTTAATTGTTGCATGGGCAGTAGTATCCGGCACAACGGGCCCAATTGTTTGGGCAGGTAAACCATTGATGCAGCAAATCATTATTAACGCAGCAAGTAGTATAAATACCCGGGCTATGGTTGTATGGTTGAACATAAACAAATATAACACTGCTTCACAGGTTTAAACTTTAAATTTACCTTCGTCATAAACAGAATTCAAACATTATGTACAGTCTTCCCCATTTTAAGGCTGCGGACGAACAAGAAGTGCTTGCTTTTATGAAGGCGCACCCTTTTATCATATTATGCGGTATAACAGCGGAGGGTATGCCGGTTGCAACTCATGTGCCCGTACTTTTCCAGGAGCGTGATGGCAAATTATACCTGCAGGCGCATATTATGCGCAGGCAGCAGCACACTATGGCGTTTGAACAAAACCCAAATGTGCTGGCCATTTTCTCGGGGGCACATACTTATGTAAGTGCAAGCTGGTACAGCAAACCCAATACCGCAGGCACCTGGAACTATGAAGCTGTGCATGTACGCGGTACCATACGGTTTATGGATGAGGAAGGCCTGCACGATTTATTGGTAAGATTGACGGATACATTTGAAAATAATCCCCATTCTCCCGCATTGGTTAAACACATGGAGGAAGGATATGTTGAAGGCTTAATGAAGGCCATTATAGCATTCGATATTGAAGTTGCCGGCATTGAACATGTATTTAAGCTTAGCCAAAACCGTGATGAAAAAAGCTATAATAGTATTCTGCAGCATCTGAATGCGGGTGATGCCGATGCCCAAACTATTGCCGCACGTATGCAGCAGAACAAACACAATGTTTTTTAATAATGCAAAAAGGGGTTGCCATATTTGTTTTTGCAGCGGTTGTTACCTCGTGCAGCCCGCGCATCAATTCTTCTTACCAGCCATTAAAAGGGAAAAAGTATTTTGATAAAGAAGGCCACCGTGGCTGCCGTGGGCTGATGCCTGAAAACACTATTCCTGCTTATCTTAAAGCGGTTGATCTTGGCGTTACCACGCTGGAGATGGACGCCATAATCACCAAAGATTCCCAAGTGGTAATGAGTCATGATCCTTATTTCAATCACGATATTACTACAAAGCCTGATGGCAGTGATGTTAGTGTGCAGGAAGAGAGGCAACTGAAGATTTATGGCATGACCTACGAAGAAGTAAAACAGTATGATGTGGGGCGTAAGGGAAACTCACACTTTGCCGGGCAGCAAAAGATACCTGCTGTTAAGCCATTGCTGAAAGATGTAATTGACAGCGTAGAAGCGTATGCCATTCGTACGCACAAGATGCCTGTACAGTACAATATTGAAACTAAATGCATGCCTGCTACAGACAACATTTATCACCCGGAGCCACCCCGCTTTATAGAACTGTTAATGGCTGTTATTAAAGAAAAGAAAATCGAAGACAGGGTGATTGTTCAGTCGTTTGATGTGCGTTCACTGCAATATCTTCATCAAAAATATCCTTATATAAAAACATCTCTGCTGGTGGACGCATCGGCGAAAAAGAATTTTGCCCAGCAATTACAGAATCTTGGGTTTATACCCACTATATACAGCCCGGAATACCACCTGGTTACCGCACTGCTGGTGAAGCAGTGCCACGACACGGGCGTACAGTTAATACCCTGGACTGTAGACAGCAAACCTGTTATAGACAGCCTAAAGCATCTTGGTGTTGATGGCATAATTACAGACTATCCTAACTTGTTTTAGCAAAGTATAAAAAATTACAGCCTTAAAGGGAAATGATAAGTGTAAAAGGATAAGTATGCCGCTGGTATAACAAAAAGGTCAAGGCAATACTGCCGGTGTAAAATTTCGGACTCTTCACCTTATTATCAATGGCTTAATGACTTTTTGTATTTTTGCTTTATGAACCGCTTGCAGTTAATTGAACAAATACAGCAAAAGAAAACATACCTGTGCGTAGGACTTGACACCGATATTAATAAAATACCTAAACACCTGCAATCACACTCCAGTGGGGTAATTGAATTCAACAAGGCTGTTATTGATGCTACCAAAGATTATTGCGTAGCTTATAAAATAAATACCGCCTTTTATGAATCAATGGGGCTAAAGGGTTGGCAGGTAATGGAAGAAACGCTGCACTATATACCAAAAACACACTTCGCAATTGCTGATGCAAAGCGGGGCGATATTGGTAACACTTCGGCCCAGTATGCCAAAACATTTTTTGAAACACTACCTTTTGATGCCGTTACTGTAGCGCCCTATATGGGGGAAGACAGTATAAGACCGTTTTTAGAATATGAAAATAAGACAGCCATCGTGCTGGGGCTTACCTCCAATGCCGGAGCCAACGATTTTCAAAAGCTGCTGGTACGTCACCATGAAGCGGAACTGGGCCTTGTACCGCACCTGGTGGACATAAACCGCGAAAAGCACCTGTACCAGGCAGTGCTTGAGAAAGTGTGCGAATGGGGTACGCCCGATAACCTGATGTTTGTAATAGGTGCAACACGTGCCAGCGAACTGGCGGAAGTGCGTACTCTTATACCCCATAACTTCTTACTGGTACCTGGCATTGGTGCACAGGGCGGTAATTTGCAGCAAGTGTCGGCTTACGGCCTCAATAAAGATGGCGGCCTGCTGGTAAACGCCAGCCGCGCAGTAATATTTGCATCCGGCGATGAAGACTTTGCCGAAGCTGCTGCTAAAGCCGCAAAAGAATATGCTGTAGAAATGGGCATGTATTTGGTATAAGTATCTATACCTGTATGGAGCGTCAATACTATCAAATCAGCAATCAAAATGATAGTTCTATCTTTACCTTGTAA
>DASZUX010000279.1:0-5195 GCA_035547455.1 Chitinophagaceae bacterium | reverse complement strand
GTTTGACGGCTACCCAATGTGGCCCTGGTTCAGCAATTTTATGGGCGGCATACGGTACGAGAATTATATTGCAAGCTTCGTGGCTGCTACAGTACATGTGGAAGATAAATCACACCCCGTAATGAAAGGGCTGCCCGACAGTTTTCGTATTGCTAAGGACGAGTTTTATACTTATAATAAAAGCCCGCGCCCCAATGTACACGTAATTGCCAGTGTTGATGAATCGTCTTACACGCCCGGATCCAATATAAAAATGGGCGACCACCCTGTTATCTGGAGCAACGAAAAAATGAAGGCAAAAAATATATATATCTTTATGGGGCACTCTCCCGGTTTGTTTAATAACACGGCTTATACCACCCTCTTCAGGAATGCTATTTTTTGGGCAGCCTCCAAATAGTATATTGTTTGTTACGGCAATACTGTTAAATTGCTTTATATGGCGGTAAAAAATACTTCAGCCCCGTTTTATACAAAGCTTGCAATGGTGCTGGTAAGCGTTATTGCCGTGGGGTATCTTTCTATACTGGGTAAAAAAATACTGGTACCGTTACTGTTTTCACTCATGTTTGCCATACTGTTGTTGCCCATGGCTAACCTGCTTGAAAGGAAACTAAAGCTGCCCCGGGGCGCTGCCTCTATTTTATCGGTGGTGCTTTTTATTTCGGTTGTAGCTTCAGTCCTGTACCTTGTGGCTGCTCAAATTAGCAATCTTGCTGACGACTGGCCGTTGTTCCAGCAGCAGTTAACTACATCAATAAACCACCTGCAGGACTGGATTTCCAGCACTTTTCATGTAAATGTGCAAAAGCAAAGAGACTATGTTAACAATGCTACTGATGCAATTATGTCATCAGGCACCAGTGTGCTTAGCGCAACGGTAACATCTGTTTCCTCCATGCTGTTTTACCTTGTGTTTGTGCTGATTGATACTTTCTTCCTGCTGTTTTACCGCAGGCTTATTATTACATTTTTGCTGGCGGTATTTAAGGAAGACAACTCTGTAGTGGTGTACGAAATAATTGAGAATATACAGAATATTATACGCCAGTATATTATCGGCCTGCTGCTTGAGATGGCAGTTGTAGCCTCAGCCTGCTGTATAGCTTTTGAAATACTCGGTATTAAATATGCTATACTGCTTGGCCTGCTTACAGGGCTTTTTAACGTTATACCTTACATTGGCATATTTACAGCATTAGCCCTGTGCACCTTCATTACTTTTGCTACTGGTGCCAGCGGTGGTACCGTATTGCTGGTAGCAATTGTAATTATAGCCATACACCTTATTGACAGCAATGTACTGCTGCCGGTAATAGTGGGTAGTAAAGTAAAAATAAATGCGCTTATTACTATCCTTGGCGTAGTTATCGGTGGCATGCTTTGGGGCATCCCGGGTACATTTCTTGCCATACCTATTATTGCCATGGCTAAAATTATTTTCGACCGCGTGGAGAGTCTTAAGCCCTGGGGTATTTTACTGGGAGAAGAAAAACATGAAAAACGTAAAAAGCCTATTGGCGCAAGTACCGGCGAAAAAGCTGCGGAAAATGTAAAAGATACTCCCGGTGCAGTGTAATATTGCAGCTTTCATTTTTGTTCAATCTCAAATCAATTTTTATATTCAGTTATGGCTAACCAGGTATTATTTATGGTGTTAATCGGTTGCACACCCGGGGGCAGGCATACCGAGCAACACGATGTTTTTTTTGGTATTGCAGAAAATATTAAGGCCCTTGTACCGGAAATAATTGCATTTTGGCCTGAGGCTGAAGGCCGCATGCACATTGATGCCTGGCGGCAGGTAACCAATGTGGATGGCTACGCAGTAAAAGTTATTGAGAAGAGCTGCGACACCAAACCATTACATCAGCCTGTGCCAAAACTGTTCTTCCTTAATCTCGGGGGGTATAAACTAAACGAGTTTGAAGAATATCATTATAAAATGCTGTGCGCTGCGCCGGGCAAAGGCGAGGCTGTGCAGCAGGCAAAGCAAACCGCATTTTACAAGCATACTGGTTTTAAAGGCGCTGTATCGCACATTGATGATAAATACGGTGTTGATGTGGATAATGTGTACGCTATTGAAGATATTTTGCCGCCCGGCGTAAAGGAAAAATACGCCCTTCAGCTAACGCCTGACGCCAGTGCGCAGCAGGATGAACTTAATCTCGGGTATTTTATTTTTTCAAAATTGTAAATAACACCAGAGGTATGGATATTATAATAAGAAATGCCCTGGAAACAGATTATCCTGCTATTATTGCCACGTTAAAGGAATTTGCCGTTTTTCAAAAAACAGCCCCTGAAAAAGTAATCAATACCGCAGAACTGATGAAAGAGGAAAAAGATTTTTTTCACTGTTTTATTGCAGAAGGTAAAGCAGGCGAGCTTGCAGGCATGGCCACCTGCAGTTATGCCTACTATTCGTGGACAGGCAAAGCCCTGTATTTAGATGATTTGTATGTAAAGCCGGCCTTCCGCAAGCTTGGCATTGGCAAACAGTTGCTGGATGCCGTTATTGCATTTGCAAAAACTAACAATTGCAAAAAGATACACTGGATGGTAAGCAACTGGAATACCAATGCCATTGATTTTTACATACGCTGCGGTGCATCATTTTACAAGGAAGAATTTGTTTGTTATATGGATGAGAAAGCGATGGAGAAGTATTTATCCGGCATTATCTAACTATACCCAAAACACATTTACTTTTACGTGCTACCCTGCAAGAAATAATTAACAGCAGGGAGAAGTGCCCTTTACAAGTAAAAAAAGATTATACCTATTTATTGCCTGAAAGGCATATATCATGAAACAAACAATTTAACTTCTTCATAGCTCCTTCAAAATATCTCTTTTGTAGCACATTAACTAAAGTCTTTACCTGGTTTTAATTCACACGTTTGCTTCCGTTTATTCTGCAAAATATACCCCCTCATTTCGCAATTATGCAGTAACTTAACCGCTCACATCAGCAAGCAATCTTTAATGCAGTCAAACACTTCTTTAAAAAAGGTTTTAAAGCCTGTACATTTATGGGCATTGGCAGTGGGTCTTGTCATCTCCGGTGAATATTTCGGCTGGAACCTGGGCTGGCAAAGCTCCGGCACAGTAGGTCTTCTTATCGCCACCCTTATCGTATCGGTGCTTTACATTACATTTATTTTCAGCTTTACTGAGTTAAGTGCCGCTATTCCGCATGCAGGTGGCCCGTTTGCCTATTCGTATGCGGCGCTTGGCCCGCTGGGCGGTTTTTTTGCCGGTTACGCCACGCTGGTGGAGTTCCTGTTTGCGCCACCGGCTATTGCCGTTGCATTAGGCAGTTATATGCACTTTCTAAACCCTTCATTTAATATTACCTACACAGCGTATGCATGCTATTTTATATTTACGGCCATTAATCTTACAGGTATAAAGGAATCTGCCATTTTTAACCTGCTTGTAACCGTGCTCGCCGTGGCAGAGCTTACGGTTTTTATGGGTATAACAGCGCCGCATTTTAGCTGGGCCAATTTTGTGCAAAACCCAATGCCAAATGGTTTTGGCGGTGTTTTTGCCGCACTGCCTTTTGCTGTTTGGCTATACCTGGGCATTGAAGGGGTAGCCATGGTAGCCGAAGAAGTAAAAAACCCGCAGCGCGACTTTAAAAAAGGATATATCTATGGCATATTAACCCTGGTGTTATTAGCCATCGGCGTAATGCTTTGTACCGGCGGCATTACTGACTGGCGCCTGCTAAGCAGTACTGACAACCCTCTGCCAGATGCTATAAAAGTAGTATTAGGCAGCCAGAATAAACTTACAGGCCTGTTTGCAGGTATCGGGCTGTTTGGCTTAATAGCATCATTTCACAGTCTCATCATTAGCTCTTCAAGACAAATGTTTGCACTGTCGCGCAGCGGTTATTTACCCGGCTTGCTATCATCGGTAAACAGGCGTTTTAAAACCCCGCACTGGGCTTTAGCCGCAGGTGCCGTTATAGGTATCATTGCCATTGCTACCGGCACAACAGGCACTATTATTATTCTGTCTGTTATAGGGGCGCTGGTAATGTATATTGTAAGTATGGTAAGCCTTTTTGTACTGCGTATTAAACAGCCGCATTTGCAAAGGCCTTTTAAAGTGCCGCTGTATCCATACTTTCCGGCTGCTGCACTGGCGTTATCCCTTTTAAGTCTTTTTGCTATTGCATGGTATAATGTTTTGCTTACGCTGTGGTTTTTTGCGGGTATGGTTTTATTACTTATTGTATTTGTAACCAGCGGCAGACATAAGCAAAAAATTAAAGATGACATGCTGCCTGCAGCAGGGCAAACAGCACAAACCTCTACTTTACTGTAATAATAAACCAATGGCTTTTAAAAGCACCATAAAAAACATTACTTACCAGTTTGAGGATCTAAAAACATTGCTGGCAAAAGCCTCCCCCATGCGTTCGGGAGATGTACTCGCGGGGCTTGCTGCTGATACATACATTGAGCGTGTTGCAGCACAAATGGTGCTGGCAGATGTACCGCTAAAAAGCTTTCTTGAGTACCCCCTGGTGCCTTATGAAAAGGATGAAGTTACCCGCCTTATTGTGGACACGCATGATGCAGGCGCTTTTGCGCCCATCAGCCATCTTACCGCCGGAGAGTTAAGAGATTGGCTCCTGGGTAATGATGCAGGCACGCAAATGCTGTCAGCCCTTGCCCCCGGTATTACGCCTGAAATGGCTGCTGCCGTAAGTAAACTTATGCGTAACCAGGATTTAATTGCAGTAGCCAAAAAATGCAGCGTAGTCACACGTTTTCGCAATACTATCGGGTTACCCGGCAGGTTTTCTGCACGGTTGCAGCCAAACCATCCTACAGACGACCCTAAAGGCATAGCAGCAAGTATTATTGACGGTCTGTTATATGGCAGCGGCGATGCCGTAATAGGCATAAACCCTGCTACAGACAATGCAAAAGCTGTTACAACACTTTTATACATGATTGACGGGCTGCGGGAAAAATATAATATCCCTGCGCAGTCATGTGTTCTTAGCCATGTAACCACAACATTGGAGTTGATGCAGCAAGGCGTGCCGGTTGACCTCGTATTTCAATCTATTGGCGGCACTGAAAAAACCAACAGCAGCTTTGGCATTAACCTTAACCTGCTGCAGGAAGCATACGATTGCGGGCTGCAGTTAAACAGGGGAACGGTGG
>DASZUX010000278.1:0-8432 GCA_035547455.1 Chitinophagaceae bacterium | reverse complement strand
TTTAATATCATTACTTACTGAACGGTACATAAAAGCCAGCTGAAAATCGCAGTTATTACTTTTAAGCCAGTTTACAATTTCGTTATCCTGCTGGTTCTCGCTGCATACATACAGGAAACGCTCATTTTCTTTATGCTTGTTTATTACATCAAACAAGCTTTTGTTAGTACCATCCGCACCATAGAAAACTTTTCGCTTGCGGTATAGTATAAATTTTTGAAGGTACAATGCTACAGCTTCGGTAATACAGAAATACTTCGTATCCTGCCCTATGGTTATTTTCATCTCTTCAGACATCCTGAAAAAATGATCAATTGCATTACGGCTGGTGAAAACTACCGCTGAATAACTGGGTATATCAATCTTCTGTTTGCGAAACTCGCGTGCGGGAATGGGTTCAAGCCTGATGAACGGATGAAACGTAAGCTCAATATTATACTTCCGGGCCAGTTCGAAATAAGGCGACTTGTCGCTTTCCGGCCTGGGTTGGGTTATCAGAATACTCCGGTTTTCTTTTTCTATAGTGCCCGGATATTTTTTTGCCCCGTTATTTACCATGCTAATCTGCTAATAATTATATATTAAATTATTTACTGCTGGGTATTTCACTGAATAACACCTTATATATAACAAGCAAAGGCATTAGTTCAACTGCGCAAAGATAAATAAAAAAATGCAAAGCACTCATTTTAAGGTTTTTTCTAACCACGGTGAGTGAAAGCAGGTACCTGTATAACAGCAGGAAAACCAGCACTCCTGCCATTATTGTAAACATAACTATTTGTGTTTCACCATTATAAAAAGCTGCCAGCAATACTAATGGCAGTAACGCTATACCTGCAAAACGGTTTATTAAAAACACAATAAAACTATAATTGGCAGCGGCCTGCCTTGCATTAAACACCCACCCGGCAAATAATGTAACCAGGTATTTTATCATATAAACAGCCGCCAGCACACCGGCAGACAGCAGGATAATAATCCACAGCGGCCATTGCAAAAAAGTATAATTAAGCGCATGCCTGCTATACAGCCCTATAGCAATGCCGCCTACTATAAAAAAAAGAAGGTTGAGCAGAAAACCCGGTACATAACCCTGCACAATTTGCTCCGGCGTTTGTTTTTGCCGCAGCGAAGTTTGAAACACGAACCTGAAAGTGTTTTGAAAATACCTTGGGTACGCCACTTTTATAATCCCGAGTAACAAAAAAACACCTGCAAAAATATAAAACACATCTTCCTTTCCTGTTATAACACGCGGTGTACCTTCCATACCCGCTGTTACAGCGGCTTTGCGGACTGCCAGTTTTGCAGCAGCATCTTTTGCAAGCGTATCAAGCCGCAGTGAATCGTTTATACCAGCCAGGACGGCCGAAGAATCACTGGTACTTACATTAATTGAACCCGCATTACTAACCGTTGTATCTGAAGGAAGCGTTTTTTTTACAACACCGGTGCTGTCAGCCCTCAACTGAAAAGTTGAATCTCTTTTTGGCGTTGCAGAGCGCGGCCGGGTAACAGTTGTATCAATATGCCGCAGGCGGTGAGCATCAATTTTAAACCTGCCTGTATCAGTTTGCCCGAAACAATTAAAAGAAAGAATAATACAATATATAACAATAAAATACCTCAAAGCTGCTGCTTTTAATTGCAGCAAAAATATTTAAGTAGCCGCTAAAAAGCTACAATGCTGTAAAATACCTATATGTTATTTTATTGTTGCAGCAGTTGCCCCCGTAATTTTCCATGAAGCGGCATCCTGAGTGTAGGCTATTACCACGCAGTCTCCTGCAGGTACACCTTGCGGTATTTCTAATACTACCCGGCCCTGCCGGCCTTCAATATTAATGGTCTTAAAGTCACGTACTACATTTACGTGATGCAGCAGGCGGCCATTATTTTCGCCCGCGTGTACATTACTTTGCGCATGTTTTTGCACCAGCGCTACATTAAACAGGCTTTTAGGCGCGGCCTGTACAGTATAATTTACAGTTATATTATTACCGGCGGTTACAAGAGTTATATTAACAATTGCTTCAGCCTGGCGGCTGAGGCCATCCTCAACAGCAGCAGCAAGTTTTTTTGTATCCGATCCTGTAAACTCTACTGAGCCATTTACAATAGCCTGGGGCGTATAAATAGAACCAAGGTGAAATATACTGCCATACTGCTGCTGCCGCCGGCTGTACGCCGCACGGCTGTAAATATCTCTCCAGCCAAGGTAATCCCAGTAGTCCACATGAAAGCCCAGTACATATACATTACTGTTGTACTTACCAGGCAAATCCGCCACGGCTTTATCGGCAGGCGGACAACTTGAGCAGCCTTCTGAAGTAAAAAGCTCAACTATGGCAAAGCCCCCGTTTGCGGGCACTTTTTTATTTTTTAACAGCACCATTGACGTAGTTACCAACAACCCGGCCAGCAACAGCACTATTACAATACCCCGTTGCATACAATACAGCTTTATATTTTCCTGGTAATGGGACCTGACCGGAAGGAAGTCAGGATAAATATAGTAAAATAACTGCACACGCAATATAATGTGCAGTTATTTTACGTCATTATTACTCTTTATCTTTTAAAGACGGCCAGTTAGCGTCTGCTTTGCTGATGTAGCCGCCGGTATTTTTTAACCAGTTGCTTTTAACATCATTATTGTAATTCAAATACAACTTACCGTTTACAATCGTCCATGCTTCAGGCCTGGTAGAAGCCTTATGGCCCTGGGATAACCCGTAGGCACAGTAACCGCCATATTGCGGGGCATATTTTGCAGGGCTGGCTTTAAACAAATCCAAATCCTGCTGGCTGGCAAAATACCATGTTGCATTGTTCCATTTTAATGCCAATTTGCTGTCGCCTTTTACAGGCTTGCTTTGCGTAAAATATGCCACAACGTCGTAGCCGTGTACAGCAATACCATCATCATTAAATACCGCTGCCTTTTGTGCAAATGTTGTAACAACGCTCATACATAACACTGCGGCCAACACCATCATTTTTTTCATAAAGAATTTTTTTGTGGAGAAAGACGCCTGTTATATTGAAGCCTTACAGCAATTAAAAAAAATAATACAGCAATGCAATAAAAAATCAGTGCACTTGCTTTGTGCTGAGAATAAGCACCCAATCCGTATCGCCGGCCATGTTTTTACCGGGCGGTGTAAAAGTACGGGAGCCTGATGCCGGCAGGCTGCCTTCAGCAGCGCTGGTATAACTGCCAATAGCAGGGTCAAACCAGGCTGCATATACTTTACCCTTCAGCACACTCATATCTATCGTGATACTGCCGCTGTGCGCAGGCGGAATATACGCCAGCAGCAGTGAACCATCCCCGGCGGCTGCAGCAGCAACATACGCAGCAGAAGTATCGGAGCTATTGCCCGCCGTGATTAAATTTTTCATGCCGCCAAGACCGGATGGTATAAGTTTCCACCAATCAATTGCTTTTATAAACCCGTTAAGCCTTGCCATATCCATAGCAGCCTGTGTGTTGAGATGAAATTGCCAGACAGGATCAATAAAAGGCCATACGTAACCGTTGCCAGACATATACCCGCCTATGGTACTAAGCCATCCCCACCACTGGAACCTGCGCACAGGCTGCGTAGCATTGGGGTTGTAGTTATTGCCGTCCGGGCCTTCTTCATCATAAGGCTCTTCCAGTAAAAATGACGGCATTACTGGGGTATGCTCATACGCTTTACGGGCAATAAAAGGCACCGGCACCCCCAGTTCCCATGTATAGCTGGCATTCATCGTCATTTCATGGCCAAAGGTTTCGTTATCAGCGGCGTTTTGCCCGCTGAATGATTCTGCCGTGTACTCAGTTGACAGTTGGCCGGGCACTGATTTTAATCCTTTAATCAATGCTGCTTCGGCCTGTTGCTGTGCCGCATTAAACTTACCCATATCGCCCAGCAGCATCCATATAATATTTGGCCGGTTTTTAAAGCGGGCAGCTATCCAGGCACCATAAGCTTCGCATTTTTGCGGGCCGTTGGCCACCAGTTCCTGCAGCCAGCCCTGCTCTCCGCCGTTATATCCTGTATAACCGGGAAACATCAACACCAGAATACCCTGGTCCTCACAATAACTTAAAAAGCTATCCACAAACTGCCAGTATGCTTCGTTAGGCGTTAAAAGGTCGGGGCCTTCCATATTAATATCGTTATACGTAAGCGTACCATCCCAGTTTCGTCCATTAAGTGTTTTTAAAAAAGGCGCCTGGCCTGCCGCAGTATAAGGCGCATGATTACCGGTGGGCCAGTGGGTAATTACCGCCATTTCAACAGCGTTGTGCCCATGTGCAAGTGTATTGCTCAAAAACTGCTTATACCCGCTTTCGCTTTGTGTAATAATAAACCATGCCGTGCGGCCCAGTATAGGAAACGGCTTGTTATTCCTGTCCACAAGATACCGGCCGTCAGCACTTGTTTTAAGGGGAAATACGTTTTGCGAATAAACAGTAAATACTGCAACCAAAGCAATTAACAGGCATAGCAATTTTTTTGCATGGATCATTACATTAAATGTTTACATGATGATAATAAGCCTAAGCTAAAGCATTCACACGTTTACAGGAAAATATTTTTATTGCGCAATAGTGCAGGACGGCAAAAGACAGCGAAAAGGCTTACGTGCCGGCATAGCCAGCATTGCCTGTACGAAAATTTTTTGCACAATCTTATTATACAGCTTTTGTAATAAGGATGCTTTGTAAGTTTGTTTGTTAATGGCCCCTTTATGAACAAGTATGTAAAACCAGCCGCATGCTTTATAGCTTTGTTTGGCCTGTACCATGCAGCAGAATACTTTATTGTATTTAAAAACAACAGCATTGCCTTTTTGCTGCTGCAGGTGCTTTTTTTTATTACTGCATGGCTGTTGGGAAAATGGTACGCACACAATGGCCTGCGTGCATGGGCGCTGCCATTTAATAAAAAAGCTGTATATAATATATTACCGGGTGTACTAATGGGTTTGATATTGTATGCCGTGCCCTATTTTTTTAACTTGCTTACAGGTATTGAAAAAGTTACATCGGCACCGGGCTTTGCACAAATAATGTCTTCCGCCATACCTTTTGCATTTGGTGTGCTGCTGTCATCATTTTCTGAAGATATACTTACCCGTGGTATTTTATTTGCCGCAATGGATGAAAAAAACAAAGGCGTACTTTTTATTGTATTGTCATCAGCTATTTACCTGCTTAACCATATATACCGCCTTACAGACGGACCGGCAGCGTGGTCGTATATATTCCTGTTAGGCGTTGTACTTGCCATTCCGCTTATGTTTACCCGTACTTTATGGTTTACAGGCGGTATGCACTGGGCCGGAAATGTTTTCTTTTTTACCAGTCACAATACCATACAAACAACAACTGCTGCTAACGCACTAATTGCCCCAAATTATGTATTTGCTTTATACATGCTGCTATTTATACCCTTTATTTGGGCGGTATCGCGCAGGCTTGCACACAAGCAAAACATTAATGGCAAACAGTATATAGAATAAATGCAGGAAACACTGTGAAATGCAGGAAACATTGCTATACCGCAAAAGTATAATTACCTCTCAATTTACCACCTGTGCCTTTGTTGATATTCATAACCAGTGTGTCGTGGCGATTTGTGTCCTTATCCACCTGCAGTTCAATATCTTTTAATATTTGGGTGGGATTTGGCCCTTTAGGGTACAGCGGTGTGCTGAATACTTCATCTTCTATATCCTTCGGAAAAAACAAGTTTGTTGTTAACACTACGGCCCCGTTAATATGCACTTTGGCATGCAGGTGGGTTATACGCCCATCGTACCAACCGGGAAAAATAGATGTAAACCTACATTCACCTTTTTTGTCCGTTAGCTGGTACCCGCGCAGCCATGTTTCACCCAGGGTTTTTTCCTGCGAGTAATCTGAGTAAACGCCGTCTGCGTCACATTGCCATATATCCACCATAGCGCCTTCCACCGGTTTACAATGTTTATCTTCCACCTTAAACACATACTCCAGCGGCGTGCCTTTTTTATGCTCCGCTATATTTACCCGCATCAGTTTTTCGTCTTTATAAAACGGCCCTTCAGGAACGGGAGGCGTAACAGGGTCGCCACAATCGGTTATAGCTGCAACAGGCATTTTTTTTCGCGCTGAAAGAAAAAAAGCGCTGATAGCCGTCAACACTGTTATGCCCAGAAATTTACTGCGTTTCATATTAAAATGTAACGTGGTTTTGTGTATATGTATGCCAAAAATAATGATGTTAAAAGTTTTGCAATACGGCCAGTATGTTTATTTTATGCTGCCCGGGTAAAAAAGGAGTTTGCTTAATTTATATAAGGCAGGGTAAAATAAAAGGCTGCACCTTGCCCCTCTGCCGCTTCCGCCCAAATTTCGCCGCCATGCTTATCAATAATGCGGCGTACCAGGGCAAGGCCTACGCCGGTGCCTGCAAACTCCTGCTGTGAATGCAGGCGCTGAAAAACACCAAACAGTTTGTCCGCATAAGTCATGTTAAAGCCAGCCCCATTATCTTTTACATAGTATATTGTTTTTTCCCCTTCTTCTTCACATCCCACCTCAATAACAGGATGTTCTTTTTTTGCTGAATATTTTACTGCATTACCTATAAGATTGGTTAATACCTGCTTTAACATGGCGCCATCCGCATATACCGGGGGTAATTGTTGTATATGCATGGCATATTTACCCGCGGGCGCATCCTGCAGCAACTCTCCTGTTACCAATGTTGCCAGTTGCTGCATATTTACATTTTCCCGGCTAACCGGTGCAGTGCCAAGGTGAGAGAATGCTAATAAATCGTCTATCAGGTGGCTCATCGCTTCTGCGTTTGCAACAATTTTTTCTATCATCCTGTCGGCATCGGCGTCTATCTTTCCCCCATAATCTTCCTTAAGGGCGGCTGCAAATCCCTGCATTGCCCGCAGGGGTGCTCTCAGGTCGTGCGACACCGAATAGGAGAATGCCTTCAGGTCGCTGTTTGCAAGCTCCAGTTGTCTTGTGCGCTGTTTAACCGCATCTTCAAGGTCTTTATGCATACGAAAAACTTCCATAGCCATGGCGTTAAAAGCGCCGGCAAGGCTGCCCAGCTCGTCGTTGCGGGTAATATCAACATTCACCGCCGATGCATAATTGTTAACGGTAAGCGCGGCGGCGGCCCTTGTAAGCTTACCCAACGGCTTAGTAATACTGCGGCTCATAAGCCAGGCCGCAGCTATGCCCAGCAAT
Source organism: Chitinophagaceae bacterium (assembly GCA_035547455.1). GTDB lineage: Bacteria > Bacteroidota > Bacteroidia > Chitinophagales > Chitinophagaceae > JABDFW01. Next base: position 1,180 of record DASZUX010000278.1, on the reverse strand, counting down.
ATAAGTACTACACCCGCAATGATGATCCATTGCAAAACGGTTGTAACACCCTGCAGCATACTTTGCACTGCCACGCCCAGCCCCACGTACCAGTTGGTATGCGGTACTTTTTGCATTACAGCTACCATAGCCCTGCCACTGTCGCCCGTGTATTTAATAAGCGCATTTTCCTGTTTTACTGTAAATGGCGCTCCAGGCAAGGGGTTTATAAGGTCTGTCCACAAGCTGCCGTCCATGTTGCCCATATAAAACTGCGCGCTTACACCCACCAGTTTTGAAAATTGCGCCACAGCCTGCGGATTTGATTTAAGCCTTACCCAGCAAACAACAAACCCCCTAAGGCTGTCGCCGCCTACAGCGGCAATTAACGGAAAATATACCACGTTATTAATGCTATACATTTTGCCCGCCAGTGCAGAATCAGGCCCTGCGCCAGCCTGCATAACAGCCAGCCTGTTATTAACGGGCAAAGCAGTATCGGATGCAGTAGAATGTATAAGTACTTTAAAGGATGTATCCAACACTTCCGCCACCACCCATGTACTATCGCGGTGCAATTTATTCAGTAATGGCACCACTGCGGTGCTTGTGTCTTTACCACGCAATTGCAGGTAATCCTTAATCACGGTACTGGCAGCTGCGGTTTTTACAGTGTTGATTATAAATTGTTCAGACACCCCAAAAGTTGCACTTACCTGGCTTGTAAGTGACTGCAGCCTTTCAGTTGCGAAGGCGAGTGTTGTTCTTTTAAGACTGTAATAATTTACAAATCCATATACCGCAATGGCCGCAGCCAACAGTGTGCAGATTAACAGCGTAAGCCGTTGCCGGATGGAGAAGCGAATATTGAACACAACTGGGAATTTATATTGCAGTGCTGTTAAAAAATTAGTTTTTTACGCGCAGCACAAAACCAAATCACTACAATATATAAATAAAATTGAAATAAGTAAAAAGATGTTTTACAATTATTTGAGAAATTGCCCGGCATAGCAAAACATCAAACTCCTGCAACAGGCGATATGTTTGAAAAATACAACAAAAGCATGTCCCCTGTGTTAATAAACATCGTTAAACGCGGGCATACCGCGCGGTTGAAGTTATTCTGTGCCTGCGGGAACAAACTTTAACGAAATAGAATTTACACAATGCCTTGTATTTTTTTGAGTAAACCGCTCAC
>DASZUX010000277.1:0-2174 GCA_035547455.1 Chitinophagaceae bacterium | reverse complement strand
CAAATTTCCTCTACCTTTTCATCAGCCAGCGCCAGTATGGCAGCCATAGAAGATGGATTAAGTTCGCAGACTTTTTGCATAGCCTGTGCACGAATACTTACCAGCTTAAGCGCATCGCTAAAATGCAGCACGCCGTTGGCCACCAGTGCAGTAAATTCTCCCAATGAGTGCCCGGCTACCATATCGGGTGTGTGGTGGTTTAATACTTTGTATGCTATTACCGAATGCAGGAATATAGCCGGTTGGGTAATATTAGTTTGCTTTAACTGTTCGTCAGTACCGCCGAACATTATATCACTTATACGGAAGCCAATTGTTTGGTTGGCCTGTTCAAACAGTTCTTTAGCAAGGTCATTAATCTCGTACAGGTTTTTGCCCATACCACTAAACTGCGAACCCTGGCCTGGAAATATAAAAGCATGTTTACCCATAGCGTAAAGTTAAGATGGCAAAAATAGGGGTAACATCTTTTTATTGCCTATTTTTTAAATTTGGTACAATGAGGTTAGTACACCGGGTGAAAATAAAAATTTTACAGGTTAAACTACTCCACCCCTTTTACCAGCATAGGCAGCGTATAAATACCTTCAGAAGCGGTAACGAAAAGCAGCTTACGGTCTTTTCCGCCAAAGCAAATATTGCCGCACCATTTTTCTGGTATATCAATATGCTTAATTTTTTTCCCCTGTGGGCTATATACCTGTACACCGTTGTTGGTAAAATACACGTTACCACGCTCGTCGAGGGTCATGCCATCCGAAGCTTCATTGGCAAATAATGTTTTATTGGTAAGAGAGCCATCGGCATTAATATCATAACGGTAGGTTTTCCAGTCACCCATATCTGCCACGTACAAATATTTTCCATCGGGTGTGCCTACTATGCCATTGGGCTTTTTTACGCTGCTGTCAGCCATTACAAGCTGTTTGGCATGCGGTGCCAGGTAATAAACCTTTTCTCCCGGCAGGGCCGGATCGGGCTTTTTTCTTAACCAGTAATCACGCTGAAAATAGGGGTCGCTTATGTAAATTGCTCCATTGGGTGCAACCCACACATCATTAGGGCCGTTAAGCGTATGCCCGTTATAATTATCGGCAAGTACCGTTATTTTTTTTGAAGGGCTTATACTTACAAGTTCATCATGTTCATCCGCACAACTAACAAGGTTGCCTTTGGCATCAAAATACATCCCGTTTGAGCGGCGGGTATTATCCATGTACAACGACAGGTTTCCGTCAATACTATACTCCCAAATCTGGTTGTTAGGCTGGTCGGTAAAAAATATATTGCCGGCTTTATCTACTGCAGGCCCTTCTGTAAATATAAACTGCCGGGATACAAGGTGAGGTGTAGCACCAGGAACAACGATAACAGTATCATCACCGGTTTGCTGCCCCCTGTTACCAGGTGCGGCCACCAATACCTTTCCGGGTAAAAAAAACGCTGTGGCTGCCAGTAAAACAGCAGCCAATACAGTGGACGTAAATTTACTTTTCATGGCATTGCGTCAAACTATAAAATAAAAAAGCACACAGGCATTTGCCTGTATGCTGCAATATAAAATGAATAACCTAAACGGCCATATTTAACCGGTGCAATTTAATCATGGTGGCGCCGGGGGCGGTTATTATTATCGTTGTTGCTATTGTTATTATTAGGCCTGTTATTATTATCAGGCCTGCGCCTTTGCGTGTTTTGTGCAGGCCGCTGTGCGGGTTGTTGCTGGTTATTGGGCCGCGGTTGTACATTGTTGTTTCTATTAGCGCGGTTTACCCTGTTGTTGTTACGCACATTATTCTGTGAGGGGTTTTGATTATTATTTCCCCCACCCTGTATCCTGCGGTCACGAGGCTGCCACTGGCCCTGCCGGTTTCTGTCATACACATTACCCTGCCTGTCCCGGTACACATTAACGCGGCGTGCACTATTAAGCCTGTTTTCCCCGTTGCCAACACGGTTATCAATAAGCCTTTGCCTGGTATTAATCCTGTTTACGGTAACTACATTACGGCGGTAATTATAGATATTTATGTTGTTATGTACCACAACTGTTCTGTTACCCGCAAAGCCACTGCCATAAAAACCAGTACGCCTGTAATCACCCCACCTGTAAGGCGGGTGGTACACCGCAGGCCCCCACCAGCCACCATGCCAACCCCTCCAGCGGTTTACTG
>DASZUX010000276.1:0-3037 GCA_035547455.1 Chitinophagaceae bacterium | reverse complement strand
AGCCCAAACCCAATGGTGCCCGTCCAAATAGCCTTCATAAAATATATTTAATTAATTATGTGTGTAAACTTTATGCCAAAGTACACCGGCGTTTAAAAACGCACTGTTAAGTTACCAAAATATCAAACAGCACGTCGGGGTGTTTGTTGTATTTGCCCGCTTAGTTGCCTGCAGTTGTTTTTTATAGCACCAATGATATTAGTAATACATTTGAGTAATAAAACAAGCCGATATGCAAAAAACGTTTATAACTATTGCCGCCACAATAAATGCACCCGTTGAAAAGGTATGGAAACTGTGGACGACGCCGGAAGATATTGTGCAATGGAATGCAGCCTCGCCTGACTGGCACACACCAAAGGCTGAAAATGATTTACGCCCCGGCGGCGCCTTCATTTTCAGGATGGAAGCTAAAGACGGCAGCTTTGGCTTTGACTTTGGAGGTGTATATGACGATGTAAGGGAAAATGAATTGATAGATTATACCCTGGGTGATGGCAGAACGGTGCATACTGTTTTTGAAGCTGCGGGAGACAGTACTGCAATTACATCCACCTTTGAGGCGGAGAATACCCACCCTGCTGATCTTCAGAAAGCAGGCTGGCAGGCTATACTGGATAACTTTAAAAAGTATGCAGAAGCTAAATAACGCAGGAACGATACTCATGGAAGATACAATGGAAAACTGCAGGCATAAAATAGCCGTGGACGGTTTTGCAATTATAGATGATTTTTTTGATGAGGATAAAGTTGCATCTATAGCTGGTGTTATAGCTAATGCCTGTAAACAGGGGTCACCATTCAGGCAAACAGGCGACTTGTATGCTGTAAGACAGGTATTGCAAGAGGTGCCGGGCTTAAGCAATATTATCTTTACCACGGCATTTACAACACTTATTCACCGCATCTTCGGGGAAGATTATTTTGTCGTCAGGTCAATATATTTCAACAAACCCGGCTTATCTAACTGGTTTGTTGCTTACCACCAGGATCTGTCCATAAGTGTAAACGGGCAGTATAAAATGCACGGGTTTAAAAACTGGACAAATAAACAGGGCCAATGGGCTGTACAGCCGCCCGCTGAAATTCTTGAAAACATGTTCACTATACGTATTCATCTTGATGATACGGATGAATATAATGGTGCGCTAAAAGTAATACCGGGGTCACACAAAACAGGCATGCGCAGCCGGCTGCCCGTGGATAAGGGGGATGAAACCATTTGCAGGGTGGCAAAAGGTGGCATTATGCTTATGAAGCCGTTGCTGTTGCATAGTTCGGCCAAAACAACCAACAACCAAAGCCGCAGGGTTATTCATGTTGAATTCAGTAACAGGCAGCTGCCTGCACCCCTGGCCTGGCGGGAGGCTATGCAGCTGCCCGCAGGTAGTTTTTTATAATGTGCATACGGCGGTGTATATTCGTGCAGTACGCAACTAAATAATAACCATTACTAACTTGTACAGCAGGTATGCAACAAAATACAAAACAAAACAATACAGTCCCGCTTATAATTATTGGGGTACTATTCTTCCTGTTTGGTTTTGTAACATGGGCTAACAGCAGCCTGATGCCTTATTTAAAAATCTCCTGCCAGCTTACCACGGCGCAAGCCACATGGGTTACCCTGGCTTTTTACATATCCTACGCTGTAACCGCCTTTCCATGCTCATGGGTATTAGGTAAAACCGGCTTAAAAAAGGGGATGATGTACGGCTTGCTGATAATGGCTGTTGGTGCACTGGTGTTTGTGCCTGCGGCGAAAACACGCAATTTTTCACTGTTTCTTGGCGGGTTGTTTGTTATAGGTACGGGACTTTCGTTATTGCAAACGGCGTCTAATCCTTATGTTACAATATTGGGGCCCATTGAAAGTGCTGCAAAGCGCATTAGCTTTATGGGAATTTGCAATAAGGTGGCAGGTGCGGTAGCTCCTTTGATTCTTGGTGCCATCATTCTTAGTAATGTTGATGGCTTAACTGCAAGCCTCGCAGGAATGAGCGCTGCTGCAAAAGAGGTGGAGCTAAATGCACTGGCATCAAAAGTAATCACCCCTTATATCATAATGGCCGTAGCACTGGTGGTGCTGGCTGTCGGGGTATATTTTTCTGCTCTTCCGGAAATGAAACCGGCGGATGAAGAAGCGCTGAATGAGAAGACGACGCACCGCAGCAGCATATTCAAATACCCGTATTTGTGGCTTGGTTTTGTGGCATTGTTTTTATACGTGGGTGTTGAAGTAATGGCTGGTGACCTGATACAGCTATATGGAAATGTGCTTGGTATCAAGGTGTCTGAAGCAAAGCATTTTACAACATACACTATGATAAGCATGCTTGTGGGTTATATTATTGGCATTGCAACCATGCCCAAAATTATCACACAGGCCAAAGCGCTCGCCGTTTCTGCTGTAATCGGGCTTGTATTTACGCTGGCAGTCATATTTGCACCCGGCTACTCATCCGTACTGTTCCTCGCCCTGCTGGGGTTAGCCAATGCGTTAATGTGGCCAGCCATCTGGCCGCTTGCCATTGAGGGGCTCGGCCGGTTTACAAATGTAGGTGCTGCTTTATTAATTGTAGGTATTGCCGGTGGTGGAATAATACCAAAACTGTGGGGTGCTATAGGCGGCTATCTTCATACCAGTATGGGTTATACCGAAGCCAGGGCGTCTCAAATGGCGTTTTGGATTATGGTGCCCTGTTACCTTTTCATCTTCTACTTTGCCGTAAAGGGTAGCAAAGCAGGCAAAACAGTCTAACATATTGATTTTTTGTGGATGAGGCGATATTAGTCTCCTGTATTTGCATACTATGCAATCCTGCCCGCGTGGCGACCCTGTTTTTTCAGGCCTCCTGTTAAACCTGTTGAAGAAAAATCATAATATCCCTTTATATATTAAAAATTTTTTAAAAATATAGGTTCTTTCATTAAAAAAAGTGGCGTTTGTTCCCGTATGTTAATAAAAAATACGGTTTGTATTCTTTTTCTTCGTATTTTTATCGCCGCCTGCCATATATTTTCCTAACAACTAAAT
>DASZUX010000275.1:0-9552 GCA_035547455.1 Chitinophagaceae bacterium | reverse complement strand
GGTTAACTTTTGCCCTGTTGCTGGCGTTTGTAAAAAGCGTTAACCGCAGCGCAAACCGTTTTCTTGCACTGGCCCTTGTTACAATGGTATTATGGATGGTGCAGGTGCTGGTTATTGATATAATACCGGGCGCTTACCTGTCTTACCGGAACAGGTTACCCATGCAGTTTTTGCTGGCACTGGGGCCGCTGATGTATTTTTATGTGTTAAAAATAACACGCCCGAAGTATAGGTTCAGGTGGAAGAATTTGCTGCATTTCAGCCCGCTGCTGCCAGAACAGGCAATACTGCATTATCCGCAATTGAATCCTGTGCTGCAGTTGCTGACATTTATTTCAATCTTAACCTACTTATACCAGTGTAATAAATTAATTGAACGCTTTAACACCCGGCAGCCCATTGTTATGATGGACAGGTCGCGGATTGAATTTTGTTGGCTGCGCCGGCTGCTTAGTGCAACCGCGTTGCTGTGGATATTTTGGTTTGTTTACGCGGCAGTTGATTATGCCCGTTACGGCAATCAAACCGGCTTACATGTTTATTACCCGTTTTATATCTTTTTCGCAATGATAATGATATGGACGGCAGCCGCAGCTTTTTTAAAACCACAGACCGCAGCGCTGGCACAAACAGTTGTACCTGTAAGGGCCCCGGTACCGGCTGAACTTAGGACAAAAGGCACCTTGGTTAAAAGGGCCACGGCAGCTAACCTGTATTACCAGGACCCGGACATAAGCCTAAACTCACTTGCCGAAAAACTCGGCATGTCTCCTCACGAATTATCAAAAGTCATCAATACGGTATTCAAAAAAGGCTTTAATGATTTTATTAATGAATACCGGGTACGTGATGCAATGACGAAAATGCAGGATTCGGCCTATGATAACATGACCCTGCTTGGTATTGCTTACGAGGCTGGTTTTAACTCCAAAGCCACTTTTATAAGGGCCTTCAGGCAGGTAACAGGCAAAAATCCCGCAGAATATAAGCAGGAACTGGAAAAAGAGGTTTCAACTTATCATTTGCAACCCCGCACTGGGATAGCAGCGGTAATTTCAAGCCATCAAACCACGCACACGTGGGCTGGTATTAAATTAAACCGCAATTGTATGTTTAGAAATTATTTTAAAACCGCGTGGAGAAACCTGGTGAGGAACAAAATTTATTCCCTCATTAATGTTGCAGGCTTAAGCATTGGCCTGGCCTGTGCAATGCTTATTATGCTGTTTGTTAAGGATGAATGGAGCTATGATCGCTTTCATAAAAATATAACCCAGTTATACCGTATTGACAGGCGAATAACAAAAGATGACGGAAATATTCTTTATGGCAGTTATACGGGCATTTTTCCCGGCCCGCGTTTTTCTGCAAAACTTCCTGAAATACAAAGTTTTGTGCGGCTTCAGCCGACGCAGGCAGATGTTAAAACAGGCTCCGTCGTACAGTCACAAGCGGTGTGCTATGTTGATGCTAACTTTTTTTCCGTTTTTAGTTTCCCGCTGCTAAGCGGTCATGCCGGGTCCGTGTTAAATCAATCTAGTTCTGTAGTAATTACTGAGGACATGGCTAAAAAGTACTTTGGCGACGCCGCAAGTGCCATGGGTAAAACAATTTCCATTAACCAGGACAGTGCTTTCAGGCCGTATATTGTAACCGGGGTGGCAAAAAACTGTCCCGAAAATTCCTCAATAAAATTCCAGGTGGTGCTGCCGTTTAAAGTTTCCGCCGCAGATGAAAACAATAATGGTAACTGGTTCAATTCTTTTTTAAGCACGTTTGTGGTGCTTTCACCAGGCGCAGATATTAAAGCTGTTAATAGCAAAATGGACAAGGTATTTGAGACGGACGGAAGCAAGGCCATTACCGAAATAAAAAGTAAATACGGTGTAAAAAGTATCGGCATTTCTTACATACTCGAGCCGCTTGCTTCCATTCATCTGGGTACACTGGTAACAGATGACGATGAAATCCTAACCGGTAAAAGCAACCCCCAATTTTCTTATATCCTCTCAGCCATTGCCATTTTAGTTTTGCTTATAGCCTGCATAAATTTTATTAATCTTACCGTAGCGCGCTCAGTAAAACGTGCAAAAGAAATTGGCATACGTAAAGTAATTGGCGGCACGAAAAAGCAGTTGCGCATACAATTTTTAAGCGAGTCGTTTGTTCTTTGCTTCATTGCTTTCATTGCTGCAATAGTTATTGTGGTAGCGGTATTGCCCGTGTTCAGCCAACTATCCAATAAAGTGCTTGTGCTTTCGTACTTGTTTAATGTAAAGCTGGTTGGTTGTTATATATTGCTTTTTGCTGCAACAAGTTTATTGGCCGGATTTTACCCTTCTGTGGTTTTGTCAAACTACAATACTGTTAAAACATTATACAGCCGTTTTAACCTTGCAGGTAAAAACTATTTACAAAAGGCGCTGGTGGTATTCCAGTTTGCATTAGCCTCTTCCCTGATCATTGGCTCTGTCGCCATTTTTTTACAATTCAACTATCTTACTACACAAAGCCTGGGGTATGATGACACAGATCTGATTACCGTTGATAAATCACCCTTAACTCATAGCGAAGCGGCATTGTTTAAGCAAGAGTTATTGAAAAACCCCAATATTATCGGGGTGGCGCCAGGAAATGGCGGCTACAATGGTAATACAGTAAAGGTAAGCGGCGATAAGGCGATAAACATTTCCATTGAAACGATAGATGCTTCTTATTTGCCCCTGCTTAAAGTACCCTTGGTTGCCGGCCGAAATTTTTCACCTGAATACCCGTCGGATTCTACACGTTCGGTTTTGGTGAATGAAGCATTTGTGCAGCAAGCCGGATGGAAGCAGCCCGTGGGGCAACAAATAAACACTTTTGACAATGAAACATATATCGTTGTGGGCGTTGTTAAAAATTATCACTACAAGCCTTTAACCGAGAAAATTGAGCCGCAGTTGTTTACTATGAACACTGCCGCAAGCTTTGGCACCGTGTACATAAAAATTAAGCCCGGCACCGCAACAGCCAGCCTGCAATACATAGCAAAAACATTCAAATCATTGTTCCCGCTAAGCCCGTTTGTTTACACATTTAAGCAGGAGCAAAATGAACAGAGCTATGCAGCGGAGGCCCGGTGGAAACAAATTATATTACTCAGTGCCATACTTACTATTTTTATTTCATGTATCGGGTTGTTCGGGCTGTCCGTATTATCTGCCGAAAAACGTATAAAAGAAATTGGCGTACGCAAAGTGCTTGGGGCATCGGTAAGCAGCATTGTTACTATACTTTCGGCGGATTTTTTAAAACTCATCTTTATTGCACTGGCCCTGTCAATCCCGTTCGCGTGGATGGCAACAAGCAGGTGGCTGCAAAATTATCCCTACCGCATAACTCTCGGCTGGTGGTTGTTTGCATCAGGCGGGCTATTGGTAATATTTATTGCATTAATTACCATCAGCTTTCAATCCATCAAAGCAGCCCTTGCCAACCCGGTAAAGAGTTTGCGGACGGAATGAGCCAGGTGAAAAGTGAAACGGCAAACGTGGGAGGATGGAAGCGTAAGAGTGCAGTTTTTTATATGTGCTATGAACCAGAAACTGATGTTTAAGGATTGCCTAATTTCGGTCTGTTGAATTCCTATACATTTCATATTACCCTGTACGACCTGTTTTTCTTTGGGATGATATTCGTAGGGTTAACTTTTGCCCTGTTGCTGGCATTTGTAAAAAGCGTTAACCGCGGTGCCAACCGTTTTCTGGCCCTGGCACTCGTTGCAATGATTTTGTGGATGGCGCGGGTACTGGCTATTGACATAAGGCTGGAAACCTACCTGGCCCATTGGGACAGGTTACCTATGCAGTTTTTACTGGCGATGGGCCCGCTGCTATATTTTTATGTGCTGAAAATAACCCGCCCGCAGTATAAATTCCGTGGGAAAGACTTGCTGCATTTCGCTCCCCTGCTGCTTGAACAGGTTATGCAGGCCTTTCAACAACTGAACCCGTTGCTGCAATTGTTCATATTTATTTCGGTTATAACCTACCTGCATCAGTCGTATAAACTTATACTTGAATTTTATACCCGGCAGCCAGTTGTTATGATGGACAGGTCGCGCCTTGAGTTTCGCTGGCTGCGCCGGCTGCTGGCTGCTACGGCTGTATTATGGTGCCTGTGGCTGGGCTTAGCTATTGTTCACTATATTGGTTACCGCAACCAGGCGGGCATACAACTGTATTACCCCTTTTACATTTTTTTTGTGGTGATGATGATATGGACTGCGGCGGCGGCCTTCTTAAAACCGCAGGCCGCGGTAAAGGCCCAAACACTGGCAACTGTCAAACCGCCGGTACCTGCCGAACTAAAGGCAAAAGGCGCGTGGTTGAAGCGGGCTATGGAAACCAGCCTGTATTACCAGGACCCTGAGCTGAGTTTAAGCTCACTTGCCGAAAAACTCGGCATGTCTCCTCACGAATTATCTAAAGTCATTAATACCGTATTCAAAAAAGGCTTTAATGATTTTATTAATGAGTACCGGGTGCGCGATGTAGTGGCGAAAATGCAGGATTCGGCCTATGATAACATGACCCTGCTGGGTATCGCTTATGAGGCGGGGTTCAATTCACAAACCAGCTATAACCGCATTTTTAAACAATTAACCGGTAAAAGCCCGCTGGAATACAAAAATGGCCTGGAAAAACAGCAGCCAACTTATCATTTGGGCAACCGGTCATCATTTGCGGGGGTAATTTCAGATCATCAAGCCACACCTAAGTGGACTGATTTGAAATTAAACCGCAGTTATATGTTTAAAAATTATTTCAAAACTGCCTGGCGCAGTCTCGTCCGTAATAAAATATATAGCCTCGTTAATGTGCTGGGTTTATCGTTGGGTATTTGTGCCTGTTTGGTCATTTTTCTTATCACCCGGTACGAGTTTAGTTTCGATACCTTTCACCCGGATGGTGATCGCATCTTTTGCGTTGACTTCGCGGCAGGCGGCAACCATTTGAATTTGGCGCCCACACCTATGGCTGCGGCTATGCGCCGGGAAATGAGCGGTTTTGAAACCGTGGCCGCCTTTATAATATACAATGCCAGCGTAACGGTACCAGGCGGCCCTGGCGAAAAGCAGAAGGTCTTTGATGACGCCGGCAGCATGGCTATTGCGGAGCCGGGATACTTTAATGTATTTCCCCACCGGTGGATAGCCGGCAATGCCGCAACCGCTCTTAACATGCCCCATACGGTGGTGTTAACTGAGGAAAAAGCAAAGGAATATTTTGGCGATGTCGAGCCGGGCAAGGTAATCGGGCGTACCATTTATTACCAGGATTCGCTGACGGCCACCGTAACAGGGGTAGTTGCAGATTGGGCGGGCAACAGCGATTTTAAGTTTAGCCAATGGGTTTCGTACGCTACCATCCCCGCCAGTTTTTTAAAGAGCAAGTCCATGCTTGACGACTGGGGTTCATTTGCTACCCAAAGCCAGGCTATTATAAAACTGGCAAAAGGCGTAAAGCCTTCGCAAATTGATGCGCAATTTACCGGCTTTGCCAAACGGCACTACGGCCCAAACGCAGCCTTCTCCTTCCGTTTAAAACCCCTGTCAGGCATTCACTTTCATACGGAATATGGCGGTCGGGGCAGAAAAGCCAGCCTGCCGGTTTTATACACCCTGGTAGCCGTAGCAGGTTTTATCCTTATCCTCGCTGTAATTAATTTTGTTAATTTGTCCACCGCGCAATCCATGCAAAGGGCGAGGGAGATTGGTGTGCGAAAAGTGCTTGGCGGCAGCAGGTCAGGCATCGCCGTGCAATTTTTTACAGAAACATTTTTGTTAACAATAGCCGCTGCAGGCATTGCGGTGTTAATGGTAAGGCCGGTGTTTAGCATGGCCGCTGATATTATACCGGAAGGTGTTCATTTCCGGTTTAACGGCGATACGTTTTTGTTTTTGATGTTGGTAACCGCAGTTACCACTCTTCTCGCGGGGTTTTACCCGGCCAGGGTACTGAGCAGCTATCAGCCAACCATTACCCTAAAAGGGTCCAACGCCATATCAGTCGGCGAAAAGGGCATGTTGCGCAAAGGGCTTATCGTATTCCAGTTTACTATTTCATTGTTATTTATCATCGCGTCGTTTGTTATTGGCTCGCAACTGCGGTATGTGCTGCAGGCAGACCTGGGTTTTAAAACAGATGCGGTTATAACGCTCGGCTTTCCGCGGGGCTACCCACCGCAAACCAGGATTAATAAAACAGTTGTATTGATGGATAAGCTGCGGCAATTGCCGGGCGTAGTGCAGGTAATAAGGGAAGGAAGGCCGCCGATGGGCGGAGATATGGCTCATTCAGGGTTTGGCGGTGGTGCACTGAAGGGCAATGAAGGGAAACCGATTGACATATCTATACATAGCGGCGGCGCAGATTACCTGCCTTTTTATGGGATGAAGCTGGTGGCCGGCCGGAATATGCTGCCGGGCGACAGTGCCAGGGAGCTGCTGATAAGTGAGGCCTGCGCCCATGCGCTTGGTTTTGCCGATGTAAGCAAGGCCCTTGGCCGGGAGGTGGTTGTCGGCCCCGATGAGTCGTACCCGGTAGCCGGGGTGGTGGCCAATTTTTATGAGAGCTCTTTTCGGGAGACTACCTGGCCTGTAGTCATCAAGAACGACCCAGACTGGGAGAAAATTGTTGCGGTTAAAATTGCAGCCAAAAGCATGGCTGCAGGTGATATAAAGGCCCTCATTGCTAGTATTGAAAAAGACTGGAAAGCCGTGTTTCCCAGCGCGCCGTTTACTTATTCTTTCCTGGATGAGAGTATCGGCAAATTGTATGCTGATGATCTTCGTACCGGGTGGCTTACCAATGCGGCCATGGGCATCACCGTTTTTATATCTTGTTTAGGCTTGCTAGGCCTCGCCATTTTCTCCGCGCAAAAAAGAACCAGGGAGATTGGCATACGAAAAGTATTGGGGGCCACTGTGCCAAATATTATGGTGATGCTTTGTAAAGATATTGTAAGGTTAATACTTATTGCTTTGCTTATTGCCAGCCCGCTGGCCTGGTATTTTATGCATGGCTGGCTGCAAGGTTTTGCCTACCGTACAACGCTAAGCAGCTGGGTGTTTGTCGAGTCAGGGGCAGCCGCTATTACCATAGCGATGCTTACCGTTGGCTTACAGGCAATGAGGGCGGCAAGGGCCAACCCGGTAAAGAGCTTGCGGACGGAGTAGCGCTTATTGCCAATACATCATTTACAAAAATATTTCTTTTATAATGATGTATATGCCCATTACCAGCACAAACCAGCCAAATGCTTTTTTTAACGCTGTGCCGTTAACCTTTTTTGCAGCTATACCGCCTGCTACAATGCCTGCAATGGCAATAAGGGTTACTTCAAGCAAAAAACGCCAGTTAATGGTAAAATAGCCAAGGTCGCCGGCAAAGCCGGTAAGCGAGTTCATGGCAATAATCATCAGCGATGTGCCAACGGCCTCTTTCATGGGCAGGTGCAGCAGCAGCACAAGGGCAGGTATTAACAAAAAACCGCCGCCGGCGCCCAGCAGCCCTGTAACAATACCAATGGCTATACCATATAACGCCAGTTGAAACAGGCTTTTGTTTTTTTGGCCTGCCTGTTTGCCTGCAAGGTTTTTACTGCGTATCATGGATATTGATGCTGCCAGCATTAGTATGGCAAACAGCACCATAATGGCTAAGGAAGAAGTGATATTGAATTTGCCGATGGATGCAATATGCGCGGGTATGCGTGGAATAATGAACTTGCGGGTAAGAAATACCGTTACTACGGACGACACGCCAAACAGCAATGCCGTTTTTATATTAAGCCACCCTTTGCGGTAGTTATCAATTGCGCCGGCAAGGCTGGTTGTACCTACCACAAACAGGGAATAAGAGGTTGCCAGCGGGGGATTGAGGCCAAAAAGGTACACAAATACCGGCACGGTAAGTATTGAGCCGCCGCCGCCCATAAGACCCAGTGAAATACCGATAAGCGCCGCTGCTATATAACCCGCTAAATGCATTGTTTTGTTTTGCTGCAAAGCTGGCACACAGCGCTTTACCGTGTCGTGATATTAGTCACACGGTCAGTTAATATCAAGCCGTACTATTTTTACCTGCTGGTTTTTAAGGTTTTCAATCATTCCTTTTTCTGCCAGCTTTTTCATAAGGCGCGAAATAACCTCGCGGGATGAATTAAGCTCCTGCGCTATTTCGGTATGGTTTACGGTAAGTATGTTTGTTTTTAAGGTTTCCTGCTGGCGTTTAAAATAAAACAGCAGCCTTTCATCCATATTACGGAAGGCAATATGATCAATGGTAAGCAGCAGCTCCTGGAAACGGCTGCGGTAATTGTCAAGCACAAAGTAATACCACGATTTATATTTAAGCATCCATTTGTCCATATACTCCAGCGGCACGGTTATTACTTCCGTATCAGCAGAGGCTGCCATTTTTAACTGGCTGGTTTGCTGCCGCGTGGCGCATATCATGGAGAGTGCGCAGGCCTGCCCCGGCTGCAGGTAGTACATAAAATATTCGTTTCCTTCCTCATCCTCCCTGAAGATTTTTACCAGCCCGCTTACCACCATTATTACAGAGCGGAAATACTGGCCTGTTTTAACCAGCACCTCCCCATCCCTGAAGTCTCTTAAGGTAGCGTGGTTGCTTATTTCCTCCACAAGCCCGGCTTCAAAACCGGGGAAGGTGTTATGTATAATATCAGTACTGATCATGTAACTGTTTTTTGTGTAGAGGTTGACAACGTAACAAAGAGCAGAATAACCATTACTAACTTGGCCGTAGTTCCGCAAATTGCCCTTTAAAGCTATCCGGGAAAAATTTAGCCGCAACATCCGGTACATTCATTATTGGGAAAATACCATCCTGCAATATTGTTCCCGATGTAAGTTGAGCCAAAATGGCTCTTGTATGACTCATAGACAGACCTACTATTGTAATCCATACATCCGGCGGTAATGCGATTTTAGTTATATCTTCTTGAAGATAATTTTTGAAATCATGAACTTGAAAGACGTTTTGCACGTGCAAATCAAGCAATAAATCGTTTGCTTTACCTTCCTTATCAGGATAATAATAGAAAACCCTGAGAGTGAAAAAAAGCAAACTTAATTCGTCGTTTACGCTTACGGAATGGCTAAATTCTATTTTGTAGGGAACGTCAAACCTTGCTAAACTTTCATTTATAAAAAATGAAAGAGCTTTAATTCTTTTAA
Organism: Chitinophagaceae bacterium; assembly: GCA_035547455.1. Classification (GTDB taxonomy): domain Bacteria; phylum Bacteroidota; class Bacteroidia; order Chitinophagales; family Chitinophagaceae; genus JABDFW01. The sequence continues at coordinate 305 of DASZUX010000275.1, read as the reverse complement.
TCTGTATTCCTACGGCGTTATTCATTTAGATTCAGTTTTGCCATTTCACTAAAATTATATCCTTCAGCATTAAAGCTTATTGGCTTAAATATTGAATGATTAGCTTTTATTCCTAAATAGTTGTCTGGCTTTGTTAGCTTCATAAACACTGTATATTCTTCATCTGAGTAAAATGGGAAGCTAATTAACTCGGTATTCAGTTCAGTAGCTAATGTGGCAATAGTCTTTAAAGTAAGGTTTACATCTCCTTTCAAAATCTTACTTATATTTTGCGGTTTCACACCAATTTTTTCAGCAAGCTTTTT
>DASZUX010000274.1:0-4219 GCA_035547455.1 Chitinophagaceae bacterium | reverse complement strand
CAGTAAACGCGCGCTTTCGCAGGCACTGGCCGCCAGTATAACGGTTTTGCCAAGCACCTGGTACTCCTGCATATCGTCTTTATGTATGTACGATACGCCGGTGGCAAGGCCTTCTTTATTGGTAAGTACCTCGCGTGCCATGGCATTGGTAACAAGGTCAACATTGCCGGTGGCTATTGCAGGGATACATAGTGCCGAGGAAGATGAGAAGTCTGCGTACATTTTACAGCTCCTGCCGCACTGTGCGCAAAACCTACATTCTCCCCTGCCGGGCCCGAGGTCTTTATTTTTTTTGGTGATGATAGACAGCCTTGAAGGTATTACCGGCACGCCTACGCTGGTGGCTGCTTTTTTAACAAACAGCTCATGCAGGCGTGGTTTGGGCGGTGGCATAAATATGCCGTCGGGGTCGTCTTCCAGCCCTTCGTTGGTGCCAAATACGCCCAGCAGCTTGTCTATTTTGTCGTAATAAGGTTTAATATCGTCGTAGCTTATGGGCCAGTCATCACCCAGGCCGTCAATGCTCTTACGTTTAAAGTCTTTAGGCCCAAACCTTAATGAAATCCTGCCCCAGTGGTTGGTACGGCCGCCCAGCATGCGGGCACGCCACCATTCCCACTGCGTGTTATTGGCATGGGTGTAAGGTTCTCCGTCAATTTCCCAACCCCAGTAGCAGCCGTCAAAATCGCCAAATGGGCGAAACTTGGTGCTGGCGCCACGTCGGGGAGAATCCCACGGGTTCCTGAACTGGTTTGAATCTTTTGCAGGGTCAAACATTGGGCCTGCTTCAAGCAAGCACACTTTTAAACCCGCATTGGCAAGCACAAAAGCAGCCATACCGCCACCTGCACCAGAGCCCACAATTACTGCATCGTACTTTTTTGGTTGTTTCTTAATTTGAATTCCTCCAGGCATAACTACAGTTAGATATTTAAAAGTAAAAGAAGAAGCTTTATAGCCCGTACCAACACCGCGTAGTGTAATCGTTTACAAAAACAGGCGCATGAAAGTATGAATTTATCAGTAATAAAAATTCATTTTCTAATTTAAGGTATGCTAAATTCGGGCGGATGAACAATATTATAGGTGTTGATTTGGGCACCACCCACTGTAAAATTGTAATTGCCGGCATGGACGGCAGTATTATATTTTCTGCCAAAAAAAACTGCCATTCATTTACCGCCGAAGCAGGCATGCACGAGCAGGATGCAGAAGCAATATGGCAACTGGTGCTTGATTTGCTGCGGCAGGCTTTTGCCCATACCCCTGCTGTTAATGTTAGCTGTGTGTGTTTCAGCGCGGCTATGCACAGCCTTTTGGCGGTTGATGAACACGGCACGCCATTAATGCATGCACTTACCTGGGCAGACACCAGGGCGGCAAAATACGCAGCCACACTAAAAGCAAGCCCCGCAGGCACGGCTATTTACGCGCAAACAGGTACGCCCATACATGCCATGTCGCCACTGTGCAAACTACTGTGGTTAAAAAACGAACGCCCGGAGGTTTTTAACAAAGCGGCAAAATTTATAGGCATTAAAGAGTATATTTTTTATAAGCTTACCGGCAGGTATATTACTGATTACTCCATGGCCTCTGCAACAGGGCTGTTTAACATACATACCAAACAATGGCACCTGCCCAGCCTGCAACTGGCGGGCATAATGGTTAACCAGCTTTCAGAAGCAGTTGAAATACTATACAGCAAGGCAAGCCTGTTACAGCAGGTAAAACAGGCCGCCGGCATAACGGGCGACGTGCCTTTTTTACCCGGCTGCAGCGATGGGGCTGCCGCCCAACTGGGCAGCGGCACCCTGCTGCCTAACGAAACATGCGTAACCATTGGCACCAGCGGTGCAGTGCGCACCTTTATGCACAATGCGGTTACGCACCCAGCATGTAAAACATTTGCGTATGCTTTTTTACCGGGCTGGTATTTAATTGGCGGCGCTACAAATAACGGGGGCAACGTAGTGCAGTGGTTTCCTAAAATTTTTGCACCAGGCGCTGCGGGCGAAGACAGTTTTGGGGCCATGGTTGCCTTGGCACAGCAAAGCCCGGCAGGTGCAAACGGGCTGCTGTTTGTGCCTTACCTGTATGGCGAGCGCAGTCCCGTGTGGGATGCGGGAGCAACCGCGCAATTTACAGGGCTTAGCGCTGCCCGTACCGTACATGATTTTGCAAGGGCTGTGCTGGAGGGCGTGCTGCTGAATATTTGGGAGATTTTTCAAACACTGCCCAACAAAACACAGGCTGACACCATTTATGCCAACGGCGGTTTTTTCAGCAATGCTTTTACCGCGCAGATGCTGGCTGATATAAGCGGCAAAAAAGTATTGCTGCAGGAAGATGCAGATTCCTCTGCCATGGGCGCCGTTTACCTTGGTATGCTGTTTAACGGCTGGATAAAAGATATAATGGAAGTAAAAAAATTTACTTGCGCCGACACCACCTTTTTACCGCAACCAAAAACACATGAAATTTACAGGACGGTAGTTGAAAGGTATTTAAAAACATCACAGGAAAGTACATAGCAGGTAGTCTATGGCAGCCCCAACGGGCGATATAAAATAGCGGCGAGTTTTAACCCGCCGGCATCAATAAACACGATAGATATTCATAAGATAGATATTCCTAAGCCCCGCAGGGGCGATGTAACACATTGAATGAGGCGCTTTGCGGGATATGATATTATCGCCGGATATATCGCCCTTTCACGGCTTGGTCAAATGATGTTCATGTTTATTACAATGGGTTGAAACCAGTCCGAACGTGCCGGTATGGGCGGCAATTCATCCGGGCGGGCCCCGTCGTTGTGCTATAGCGCCCCGTTGGGGCTGGGCATGGCGTGTACACAACTTACTCACCGATGGGTTAAAACCCATCGCTTTGATATAGCGCCCCGTTGGAATCATGGTATTTCGTTGGAAACCCTTGTAAATCTTTTGTTTGTGGGCGGTGAGGTTTTCTGCTAACCTCGATGCTAACCTGAATGAGATTGCCAATAATGCTAAGAACTTGTCCCTCAAAAATAGGGATCCTTTTCTGCCTAAGTGTCATTCGACTATCTTCAAGTCTGCTATCCTGTCGAAGTGTTTGATATTCAATGTTGCCAGAGGCAAATTATTACAGATAGCCGTGGCCGCAATGAAAAGGTCGGCGCTATCAATTAGCTTCCTGGCCTTTTTAAGTTCCTCGTTTAGGTTAATGGCAGTTTGAACAGTATCTGAATCCAGTGAAATGATGGTAACTCTTTGTAGAAAATCTTTCCAATAGTCTTTTTGGGCGACAGAAGTCGCCCCGATAAAAATTTCGTATTCGGTAATAACGGAGATGCAAAACGAGTCAAATGTATCTGTGAGCGAATAAAACCGGGAATTTTTCTTATCAGTTTTGCGAAAGAAATCTATAAGAATGGATGTATCCAGGAGCACTAATTTTTCCCCCATCTATTCATGCTTTTTCTTGCCTCTTCGATTAAATTAATTTGCTCATGCGTAAATACGGGAGCTTGTAGTAAGAACGCCTTGAAAGCCTCCTTGTCGGTTTTTTCAGGAACGGTATTGTTAATCTCAGCTTTGAGTTTGGCAAACTGCCTGGCTGGCAATTGCTTGATTGCTTGGATGAGTTGGTCCAATCCTATTTCCATTTTCAATTCCATAATGCAAAATTATAATATTTTTAGGTTATTCTAATACGGAAGCTACTACCATTCTTTTGCCATCCGTTCAACTTCCTCATGGGTATAATACTTGGTAAAGGATAAATCTCAATCACAGGTTGTCCGGTAATACTCGCGTAATGATGGGGGCCATTACCATGCTTGTGATACTCGAATTCCAATCCAAGGGCCGAATAGAATTCGAATTGGGCTTGAATTTTATCCTGGTATGGACGGCAATTCATCCGGGCAGGCCCCATCGCTGTGCTATATCGCCCCGTTGGGGCTGAGCGTAACGTGTACATAACTTACTTACCGATGGGTTAAAACCCATCGCTTTGATATAGCGCCCCGTTGGGGCTAAGCCTTACAATCAACCACCCCAACCCTCATCGTTCTTGCCATGAATTCAATATATTAGCATAATGAAACGCATGTTAAATATTTACTGTTGGTTTGTTGCAGCTATTACCTGCTCCGTTCTTTTGTCTGCCTGCAAGGCGCAGCCCCCGCACGAAACAGGCAACTTTAAACCTACTGACCTTGTTGAGTTAATAA
>DASZUX010000273.1:0-9490 GCA_035547455.1 Chitinophagaceae bacterium | reverse complement strand
CAAAAAATTTATGAATACCTGCGGCTTGGTGAACGTTTTGTTGTGCACGACCGCAATACCAGTGAAACCAGGATACATATTGAATTAAACCTTGATGGTACCGGCAAAGCCAGCATTAATACCGGCCTGGGTTTTTTCAATCACATGTTAGACCAGGTAGCTCGTCATGGTAAAATGGATGTTACAATTGAAACCAAAGGCGACCTGCATATTGATGAACACCATACTATTGAAGATACCGGTATAGCCCTGGGCGAAGCTTTTGCAAAAGCATTGGCAGACAAGCGCGGTATGGAGCGCTATGGCTTTGCACTGCCCATGGATGAAGCCGAGGCAAAAGTACTGGTTGATTTTGGCGGCAGAAACTGGCTGGTATGGAATGCAGAATTTAAGCGGGAAAAAATAGGAGAGATGCCTACTGAAATGTTCTTTCATTTCTTCAAATCATTCAGCGATGCTGCAAAATGCAACCTTAATATCGAATGCCGCGGTGAAAATGAGCATCATAAAATTGAAGCCATATTTAAAGCCTTTGCCAAAGCTATTAAGATGGCTGTTAAACGCGACCCCTTCAGTAATTATTTGCCGAGCACTAAAGGAGTGCTGTAGTAAAAGCTCAAGCTATCGCCTGTTAGTTTTCGGGTAATAAACGCTTATCTTCGCATAAATGCTTTATGCTATGTGGCTGAATAATATTCTCGAAACAATCGGTAATACTCCTCTCATTAAACTTAACAGAATAACAAAAGATATTCCTGCCACCGTATTGGCCAAGGTAGATTATTTTAACCCCGGTAACTCCATAAAAGACCGTATGGCGCTCAAAATGGTAGAGGTAGCAGAAAAGGAAGGAAAGCTTAAGCCGGGTGGTACCATAATTGAATGCACCAGTGGTAATACGGGCATGGGCCTGGCGCTTGCGGCTGTTGTAAAGGGCTACAAATGTATATTTACCACTACGGATAAGCAGAGTAAGGAGAAAATGGATATTCTTAAAGCTGTGGGAGCAGAGGTAATTGTTTGCCCCACAAATGTAGAGCCGGGAGACCCGCGTAGTTATTATTCCGTAGCCAGGCGGTTGGAAAAAGAAATACCGAATGCTTTTCTTTGTAATCAATACGATAACCTGGCCAACCGCCTTGCACATTACGAAACAACGGGACCTGAAATTTGGCAGCAAACTGAGGGTAAAATAACCCACCTGGTTTGCACGGCGGGTACCGGCGGCACGGTTACCGGTACGGCCATGTATTTAAAAGAACGGAACCCGGATGTGCAGGTGTGGGCTGTTGACGTGTATGGCAGCCTGCTTACAAAATATTACAGGACGGGTGAGGTAGATATGAATGAGGTGCACCCTTATATAAGCGAAGGGTTTGGGGAAGATTTTGTGCCGCAGAATTATGACATGCATGTGATTGACTATTTTGAGCAGGTTACTGATAAAGACGGGGCCGTTATGGCGCGCAGGCTGGCTAAGGAAGAAGGCCTGTTTTGCGGTTATAGTGCCGGCAGTTGCCTGCAGGGGTTGATGCAGCTAAAAAGCAGGCTTAAAAAAGAGGATGTGGTAGTGTGTATTTTTCACGATCACGGCAGCAGGTATGTAGCAAAAATATACAACGACCAGTGGATGATGGAACGCGGCTTTTTAGAAGTTAAAACCTTTAAGGATATAGTAAGTGCGCGTGCAGGAAAAAAGCTGGTTACCATAGAGCCGGCGGCCACTGTATCGCAGGCGGTAGAACTGATGAAAAAATATGATATTGAGCATATACCTGTAATAAAAAACGGCGAACTTATAGGAGCCGTAAGCGAAGGTGGACTGTTTCAAAAAGTGTTTAATGACGCTAATATTAAATCCGCAGCAGTGGAAACCGTGATGGAGAAACCCTGCCCGGTAGTTGCTTTTGATACCCCGGTGGAAAGGCTTGGCAGCCTTATAAATAAAGAAAATGGCGCTGTGCTTGCCAAAGATGAAAAGGGCGATTACCACATAGTAACCAAATATGATGTAATACAAACCCTGGCTAAATAGCAGAAGGTTGCTGTACCCGCCTAATAAATAAGGTACAACTGGCAGGGTTGTGTGCTTTGTTAGCAAGTTATTGCCCCGGTAAAGCATCTGCTTTATTTCCACGTTTTTAGCTGCTTTTTCTCAAAAACCCAGCCGGGTGTCTCAATATTGCTACCCCCGTGTATATTGTACCACGGGCTGAGTGTGGCGTTAACAGGGTTTATTACAATGTGCATGTCCTGTGCAGGCATAAAGCTTTGTGCTAATAAAAAAACTCTTTCGCCTGTAGCGTTTTCGGCAACATCGGCCACTATCATAGCGTGGCCGGGCGCACCTGCCTTAACAAACACATCGCCGGGCTGTATATTTTTAATTGCCCGTGGTTGTGTCATATCATCCACGGTATAAGTTCCGCAGTTAATAAACACGGTTTCCATAAACTTCATCAGGCCGTCATGGTTCCAATTGCCGTGTTTGCGCGCAAAATCGGTGTAGTTATAAATGGTGCCGGGGCCACCGGCAAAACAAATTTTATTGTATTCCCGGCGCGAAAAAAAATATTCTGCGCGTAACCGCATTACTGCATCTGCACATTGCTGCAGGTCTTTATCGCCGGTGGAAAGGTTTAGTACGGCATAGTGCAGGTACTGTTGTTCAACGGGCTGCCCGTTATACAGGCGCACGGTATTATCCTTCTTGAGAGGAAAATTTCTAAGCCATTCGGCAAATGTTCCTGTATCTTCTTTAATTCTTATAAACCCTTCCGGCAGGGGTATATCCTGTATGGTTATTACAACCTCTTTTTGTACCGCAGGCAGGTAGCTGCTTTTGGTTGTTATGGTTGCTTCAGCAGTTATGTGTTTAAAGCCGGCAATAAGCAGGGCTGTAACACAGAATAGTACTATAAAGGCGCCGGTAGTGTATTTCATACCGAAGGGGTTTGTAGGGTATGATGCATTAACGTTTAAATTCCATAAAAATATCTGGCTTATCTTTAGTAAATGTTTACAGTTGTTGACCAGGCCGGCAGAAGTGTTATGTTGTCATCAGTGCCAAAGCGCATTGTGTCGCTGGTTCCCTCTCAAACAGAGTTGCTTTATTACCTGGGCCTTGAAGACGAAGTAGTGGGCATTACCAAATTTTGTGTACATCCCAAAAGCTGGTTTAACACTAAAACGAGGGTGGGCGGCACTAAAACGGTACATATTGAGGAGGTAAGGGCGCTGCAGCCTGACCTTATACTGGCTAATAAAGAAGAAAATGTAAAAGAGCAGGTAGAAATATTGGCTGGCATTGCGCCTGTTTGGGTTAGTGATGTACAAACACTTGACGATGCGCTGCAAATGATAACAGCCGTGGGCGCACTTGTTGGCAAAGATGCTGAAGCAGGTGTGCTGGCGCGCGAAATAAAAGCCCGGTTTATAAGGCTGTGCAGCGATGAATCATTACCGCTCGTGCATGAGTCAAAGCCTTTAATCGCTTACCTTATTTGGCGGCACCCATATATTACAGTAGGCGGTGATACTTTTATTAGCAGGATGATTAAAATGGCCGGGTTTGCAAATGCTTTTGAAAATAAACAGCGATACCCGCAAATAACGCTTGATGATATTGCCGGGCATGGCAGCCGGTATATTTTCCTGTCTTCGGAGCCTTATCCTTTTAAGCCCGGTCATGCCGAAGAAATACAAAAGGCCCTGCCCGGTATTAAAATTGTTTTTGTGGATGGAGAGTTGTTTAGCTGGTACGGTAGCCGGCTGTTGTTAGCAGCGCAATACCTGCAGGAGTTAAAACAAAAGCTAAGCGGTACGGGCGCAGGAGGCACTTATCCCGCTTAGCTTAAATGAGTTGATGCGGCTTGTAGTATAGTTTATTTTTTTATCCGCCCGCTCAGGTCAAATTCATCTACTTCAACCATTTGGTCTTCATTTGAGATTAAGAAAATGCGCGGGTGGTAAATATATTTTGAACTGATGAGGCTAACATAGTGCCCGTTAACATACATGCTCCAGTAACTGCCGTCACTTTTTATTTCAATATCGTTCGTGCCGTCACCGGTATTAATATAGCTGCTGGCTTTCCAGTCGCCGGTAGTAGTGCCGTTTTCCAGTTGTTTAATAGCATAATAACCATTGGCAGAGATATAAAATGCGTATCCACTTTTTCCTGTTGGGTCTTCCAGGCTAATGCCGTAAGTTGAATTGTCTGTTTCGCCTGATATGCGTTCAAAAGATGCAGATATATCAAACGTCGCTTTTGTATCAAGGTAAAATTGTACAGAACGGTCAATGCTTTTTCCTTTAAAACTTCTTAAAGTAAGCACATCGTAATCAATGTAGGTGTACGGGTCTTTTGATACATCGCCATCCTCTTTATCATCGCCCCAAATCTCATTGTTATCCGAAAAATCATCAGAAAATGTAAAAGTACTGCCGTTGGCAAGGTTATCATAGTTGTTATCATCGTCATTATAACTGTTGTTACTGTTATAACTGCTGTTGTTATAAGTACTGCTGCCGGGGGCGTACCCGTCAACTTCAAAGTTGTCAAACTCAATACGCTGGTTACCGCTTTTTATAAAGCCTGCAAGGTCTCCGTAAAAATAACGTGCAGTATAACTGTTCACCCAGTTCCCGTTTACATACAAATTCCATGTGCTGCCGCTGCGCTGTACCTTAAGAATATTGTTTACATAATTATCCTGGTTAACATAGCTGGTTTTTGTCCAGTTGATAAGGTATGTAATTGACCCGTTATGTTCCTCGTACAGGCGGTAATACCCGGTATTGGCAATGTCAAAAACAAAGTAGTTGTCATTGTCCTTTCCGCCAAACATAAGCCCATAACCGCTGTTGGTTACACCGCTGTTATGAGAGGTAACGCAGGAAATCGCAAAGTCGTTACTGCCGTCAAGTTTAACGTGCAGGGCGCTCCAGCGCACTTTCCCGTCAAAATTTTCCATTACATATTTACCGCTGTTAATGGTATAAATAGCGTCGCCGCTGGTATTTACCGCCCAATCGTGGTTGTTGTTGTCAAAGTTGTCAAACACTATTAGTTTGCCCGGCTGGCTATACGCTGTGGTGCAGCAAGCGCTTATTATAATAAGCAAGGTTGTAAGTTTCATAGCGTGAATGTTTGTAGTAAAGGTGTAATAACCTTTGGCCTTAACCTATACCCGTAACAGGGTATTTTAGGCGTTTAAAACTGGTAATTGCCTGCCGGGCGGGTATGGATGATTAAAATTTTTTTGTTGTTTTCAAAATTCTGTTTCATATTCGCATTCAAATGAAAAAATCAACAGTAAATATATTTTGGTGGTGGCATACAAACTCCGGCCGGGGCTTGTAGTGGCATTGCCAGTACATATTTACACTAAATAACAAGCCCCGACAAGTTGTCGGGGTTTTTTATTGCACAGGCAGGCAAAAGCATTTATATAAATTGTTACAAAGCAGGCTTTTATGAAGAAAATTACGATTACGACCCGATACAAAAAAATGTTGAGTGATGTGTACACGCCGGTAGGTATTTACCTGCGTTTACGCGACAGGTTCAGGGATACTATTTTGCTTGAAAGTGCCGACAACCGTATGCCCGAAAACAGCTTTTCATATATAGGCATTAACGCCATTGCCGGAATGGAAATTAGCAGTTATGACTCTCTTGAATTTAAGTTTCCCGGCAGGAAGCCTGAAAAAAATGATATAAAAAATGTGGCCGATGTGCCGCAACTGCTGTGGAACTTTATGAACAATTTTGAAGTGGAAAAAGTGCAGGACAAAGCGGCTGCCGTAGCACAAAGCCTGTTTGGATATACCACTTACGATGCTGTACAGTTTTTTGAAACGATACAATTAAAAGCGCGGGAACGGCAGCCGGAAATACCGCTGATGCGCTACCGGCTATACCAGTATGTAATAGCCGTAAATCACTTTAAGGATGAAATGTATGTGTGTGAAAACACGATACCGGGTATTGAGAGCGAGATTGAGGTAATTGAATCACTTATAAAAAGCAAAGATGTTCCTTCTTTTCCTTTTAAACCAGTAGGGGACGAACAGTGTAATATGACTGATAAGGCATATATGGAAATGGTGCAAAAGGGTATTAAGAGTTGTTTAAGAGGAGATGTTTTCCAGATAGTGCTGAGCCGTCGCTTCAAAAAAGCATTTACAGGGGATGAGTTTAACGTGTACCGCACACTGCGCAGTATAAATCCATCACCTTATCTTTTTTATTTTGATTACGGCGATTATAAATTATTCGGCTCCAGCCCGGAATCGCAGTTAATTATTAAGAACGGTAAAGCGGTGGTGCATCCTATTGCGGGTACGTTCAGGCGTACAGGCGATGAAGAAAAAGATAACGAATTGGCTGATGCCCTGTTGCTTGACGCGAAAGAAAATGCTGAACACACCATGCTGGTTGACCTTGCCCGCAACGACCTTAGCCGCCTTTGCACCAATGTTGAAGTAAGCCAGTACCGCCAGGTACATTATTACAGCCACGTAATACACATGGTAAGCGAAGTAACTGGCAGGGTGGCGGAAGGCGCCAATCCTTTCTTCCTGCTTGCAGCAAGCTTTCCTGCAGGTACATTAAGCGGGGCGCCTAAGTACAAAGCTATGGAACTGATTGATGCATACGAGCCTACGGCACGCAGCTATTATGGTGGCTGTGTGGGTAGCATTGGTTTTGATGGCAGTTGTAACCATGCTATTATGATACGTACTTTTTTAAGCCGGCAAAACACACTGCATTACCAGGCTGGTGCAGGCGTGGTGGCGGCCAGTAACCCGCAAAGCGAATTACATGAAGTTAATAACAAACTTGGCGCGCTTAAAAAAGCTATTGAAATAGCAGAACAAATTACAGTGTAATAGTTTAGCAGCGTATTTAGAGTGACAAATATTGAAATACTTATTATATGCTTACAGGCCCCAAATAGAATATCTTATGAAAATTTTAGTTTTTGATAATTACGACAGCTTTACTTACAATCTTGTGCACCTGGTGGAGAAAATAATGCATCAAAAAGTAGATGTGTACCGCAATGACCAGGTACCACTGGAAAACGTAAAAGCGTATGATAAAATAATCCTTTCGCCCGGCCCCGGCATCCCCGAAGAGGCAGGCTTGCTGCTGCCGCTTATTAAAGAGTATGCGTCCTCCAAGTCTATATTAGGCGTTTGCCTTGGCCACCAGGCAATAGGGCAATCGTTTGGCGGTAAGCTGGTAAATTTAACAACCGTGTATCATGGCGTTGCTACTAAAATATCGGTAAACAAAAATAGTAATCTCTTTGAAGGGCTGCCGGGTGAGTTTACCGTAGGGCGTTACCATAGCTGGGTTGTAAGCGAGGATGGTTTTCCTGCTGGCCTGGAAATTACTGCCCGCGATGAGAATGGAATGATAATGGGGTTGCGGCATAAAACGTATGACGTGCAGGGCGTGCAGTTTCACCCGGAAAGCGTGTTAACACCGGATGGGGAAACTATTATGCGTAACTGGCTAAAGCAATGATTTTTATAAACTAAAAAGCCTTAATGTAAAGGCATATCAACAAAAACATATTATTAACTACCTGGTTAAAATCTGCTAAACAATATAATCTTTCCAAATCCACTTATGAAGAAGATTTTGCAATATTTGTTTGAACATAAAACGCTGAACCGCGAACAGGCAAAGGAAATACTTACCAATATTTCTAAAGGCATGTATAACGATCATGAAGTAACGGCTTTTATTACCGTATTTCTAATGCGCAGTATTACGATAGCTGAACTGGAAGGTTTTCGCGATGCATTAATTGATTTATGTGTAAGGGTTGACCTTGGAGACTATAAAACGATAGACATTGTGGGTACCGGCGGCGATGGTAAAAACACTTTTAACATATCTACGCTGGCCTGTTTCGTGGTAGCCGGGGCCGGGCACAAAGTAGCAAAGCATGGCAATTACGGCGCTTCAAGTATCAGCGGCGCATCTAATGTAATGGAACAGCTTGGCTATAAGTTTAAGAACGATAACGGGCAGCTTAAAAAAGAAGTAGAAGAGGCTAACATTTGTTTCCTGCATGCGCCCATGTTTCACCCTGCGTTAAAAGCAGTAGGGCCTATCCGCAAAAATATTGGCTTGCGTACATTTTTTAATATGTTGGGCCCCACGGTTAATCCCGCATCCCCTGCATACCAGTTGGTAGGAGTTTATAATCTTGAAATGGCAAGAATATATAATTACCTGTTACAGCCAACAGGCAGTGCTTTTACTATAATTCACGGGCTGGACGGGTATGATGAAATATCACTCACCAACGATACAAAAGTTATTACCAATGAGGGGGAATTTATTATGACGCCCGGGCAGTTAGGCAAGCGCACGGTGGAGCCGCAGGATATTTATGGAGGGAACACTGTGGAAGAAGCTGCCAAATTATTTACAAAAATAATTAAAGGGGAGGGCACGTGGGCACAAAATGCGGTAGTACTTGCTAATGCTGCTATGGCACTGCATTGCACAGGCGAATATGCTACCTATGATGATGCATATCACGCCGCCGTTAACAGTCTTGAAACAGGCAGTGCATACGGGGCATTGCAAAAGCTGGTAGCCCTGCAGGGTTAATAGCAATGTAAATTAAACACTTGTACACTTAATACAGGCAATGACAGAAAACAAGAACATAACAGGAGCATCAAATCAAAGGGCGGATATTCTTTCATTAATAATAGCAGATAAAAAGGAAGAAATAGCGCTTAAAAAAAAGCTGGTGCCTCTTGAGGCCTGGCAGGATATGCCGCACTGGCAGGAACAAAGGGTATCACTCAGGGCATCCCTGCTCAAGGATGGTTCAACCGGTATTATTGCTGAGTTTAAACGTAAATCACCCTCAAGGGGTATCATTAATGGTACGGCCGATGTAGGCGAAGTAGTTTCTGCGTATGATTTAGGGGCTGCTGGTATTTCGGTACTTACTGATGAAAAATATTTTGGTGGAACCACGGATGATTTGATGACAGCCAGGGAAATAGTGAGCATCCCCGTATTGCGCAAAGATTTTATGATTGACGAATACCAGCTATATGAAGCACGGGGCATAGGCGCTGACGTTATTTTGCTGATTGCAGCTAACCTTACACCGTTGCAGGTGCAGCAACTGGCAGGCAAAGCCAAAGATCTGGAGCTGGAAGTACTGCTTGAAATACATAATGAAGATGAACTGGCGCATATATGCGATGCTGTAGATTTTGTAGGGGTAAACAACAGGAATCTTAAAACCTTTGAAGTGGATATCAATACTTCTCTCAGGCTAAAGCAATATATACCTGCTGCTAAACCTGCTATTGCAGAAAGCGGTATTAGTAATGCTGATACTATTGTAACTTTGAAGCGGGCCGGCTTCAGTGGTTTTCTTATTGGAGAGAATTTTATGAAACAGGCCAAGCCTTCGGTTGCCTTTGCTGATTTTGTAAA
>DASZUX010000272.1:0-4729 GCA_035547455.1 Chitinophagaceae bacterium | reverse complement strand
AAACCTTTTTAAAGCCTTTGTATTAATTGCAATTTTATCCCTTATTTTCGTTTATTGCGCTTCTATTTTTTAAAAACTTCATACAACCCCCGTGCGGGACAGTGCATATATGGAAAAAATAAACCTGCGTTCTTTTAAGCAAAAGGCAAGGCATAACAAAAGAGCATTTCGCCGTTTTTTGGGAAAAGTAGAGAAGAACCCGCCGCGGAGGCTTGATAAGACCATGGAGGAAATTGATAAGGAAGTATGGGGTGAAACAGACTGCCTTAGCTGTGCCAACTGCTGCAAAACCATGACACCTACTTTTACAGAAAAGGATATTAAACGCATTGCGGGGCATTTGCAAATGACACCGGATGAATTTAAAAACAAATGGTTGCATTTTGAGAAGAAGGATAAAGACTGGGTGAATAATAAACAGCCCTGCCAGTTTTTAAACTTAAATGATAACAAGTGCTCTATTTACGTGGTGCGCCCTGAAAGCTGTGCCGGTTTTCCGCATCTTACCAAGAAAAAAACGGTTGAGTACATTCATGTGCACCAGCAGAATGTGGAATACTGCCCCGCCACTTATAAAATGGTAGAGCGTTTAATGGCAAGGCTGGAGGCCAAATAGCAAAATTTGCTGTTTATTTTTAAGCACTAATGTTGCTTATTGGCCCGCAGCAGTTTTGCGGGGTTACCTGCATAAACGCCTTCAACTGTTATATCTTTTGTAACTACGCTGCCTGCACCAATTACCACGTTATCGCAAATGCTTACAGGTAATATGGTGGCATTACTGCCGATAGACACGTTATTACCAACGGTTACCTGTTTCCATAAACTTTTGTTACCGCCGGCCGGGCCCCCGTTGGCAAACACATCGTTTACAAACATTACGCCGTGCCCTATAAAGCAGTTGTTACCGATGGTTGACAACTCGCAAATAAAGCTGTGTGACTGTACACGGCAGTTATTGCCTATTGTAACATTTTTCTGTATTTCAGTAAAAGGGCCAATAAAACAATTATCTCCAATGGTACAACCGTAAATATTACAGGGGTGTACAATAGTAACATTACTGCCTGTTACAACATCTTCGGTTACGTTGGCTGTAAGTTTTTTATAACGCTCCATTTTTGTTACCGGCTAATTTTCGCAGAAGCATAGATCTTCTCAATTATTTCAACAGTTTTCAACCCTTCAAAAGCATTTGTACTAATGGCTGCACCATTTTGCAATACGTCGGCAAGGTTTTGATACACTTTGTCATGGTTGCTCATGCTGCCGCTATAAGCGCCGTAATCATTTGCCGGGTTGCCTTTTGGCAAATCTTTTATAACATAGCCTTTAATGTCCTGGTATTCCAGCTCATTAAGGTACTGCCCGCCTATTTTAACGGTGCCGTTTTCTGCAAAAATGGTTACGGAGCCTTCCATATTTTTTTCAAAACTGTTTATGGTAAAGTTAATGTTTCCCATGGCATTGTTATAAAATTCAAGCAGCGCTATACCTGTGTCTTCAAACTCAATGGTAGCATTGTGTGCAAAGTTGCGGGTAAGGCATTGCACCTTTTTTACATCGCCAATCATCCAATAAAGCAAATCAATAAAATGACTGAACTGCGTAAAAAGCGTGCCCCCATCCAGTGCTTTGGTGCCACGCCAGGAGCCTGTATAATAATTGTTGCCCCGGTTCCAGAAACAGTTTACGTGTACGCTGTAGATGCGGCCCATTATGCCATTGTCAATAGCTTGTTTTACGGCCATAACGGGCGGGTTAAACCGGTTTTGCTTTACTATAAACAAACGCCGGTTATTTCTTTCCGCAGCTTTTATCATTTCACCGCAGTCATAGCTTGTTATGGCCATAGGTTTTTCGCATAGCACATCAATACCGGCATTAAGCGCGCTTATACTGTGTTGTGCATGCAACCCATTGGGCGTACATACAGATGCAACGCTAAGCCCTTTTTCGCTTTTAAGCATATCGTGATGTGAATAATAAACGCGGGCATTATATTTTTTACCCAGCGCTTCTGCTTTTTGTGCGTCAATATCGCAAACTGCGGCAAGCTTACCTACTTTTTGTATATACGCTGCATGCCTTTCCGCAATTCTTCCGCACCCTGTTATAGCAAATGTTAGTTCGTTAACTGGCATAAGCCGGTTTGTTTAATACAGTGGTTTAAGGTTATAAAGATGTATAAAATAAAGCACAAACGGCTAAATTACTGGTTGTCTTTTTCTTTTTCCAGTATCTCAAAATTGCGGGTTATACTCTCCCCGTTTTCATCTACCACGGTTAAAACGTGTTTGCCGGGCGAAGGGTACACAGCAATTTGATGAAACCTGGAAGTAACGCCAATATAGGTTTCATCAATATGCCAGAAAAGCTTTGCATTTTTATCCCTGTCGGTAGCAGTAAAAATTGTCTTACCCCGCTCACCGCTTATTTCAAGGGGCACATAAATCCTGGCTCCCTCTTCAGGATAAATTATATCCAGCGGCTTTATGGTTTCATTAGCACAGCCCTGCATAAAGGGAGGTAAAGTATGATAATCCGCGTGCCGCTGTTTATAATAATATTCCATAGTGGGGGGTAGCACAAACCATGATACATGCTGCATTTCAGGTGGCGGGACACAACTTTCCGTAACACGGTAATTGCCGGTTTTATCAAGGTGTATAATACGATGATACGGGCAGACGGGGGCATTAATGGCGTGCCTGGATACAAGAATAGTGTCTATATCCGTACAATCCGGCCCGGCTTTGTAACCAGATTGCCGGCATACGGGCATATACATATACCCGTATGCCGGCGGCGGAAACCAGTTTGCTGCCGGCAACGCGCGAAAAATGTCAAACATAACAGGGGCTGCGGTATTAATACCGGTTAAACCGGGCCTGCCCTCCCCCGTGGTATTGCCCACCCATACTATAACGCAGTATTTTGGGGTAAAGCCAACGGCCCACCCATCCCTGAAGCCAAAGCTGGTGCCGGTTTTCCAGGCAATGTGCTGTGCTGATGAAAAAGCACTCCACAACCCTTCTTCACCCGGCCGCATTACTTCGTTCATAGCCGTAAATGTTTGGTACAGCGCAGGATAATCAAATAACTGCGATGCGGGTGCAAGAGTATCGTTGGGCTGAGCATTATCAGCCGATTGTTTTACGTAATTAGGCATAAACCAGTCGTGTGCATTCCACCGGCCTTTATTTTTTAGCTGGTGGTTATACATGCGCGCCATACTGGCATATACACCGGCAAGTTCGTAAGGGCAAATTTCGCAGCCGCCTAAAACAAGGCTCATGCCATAATTGGCGGCAGACCTGTTAAGCGTTGTAATACCGGTTTGGTGCAGTACATCATAAAACTTTTGAAACTTAAACTGCATCAGCATGCGTACGGCGGGTATGTTAAGGCTGCGCGCCAGTGCTTTGCTGGCCGGAACAGCGCCGTCAAAACCAAGGTCAAAATTTTCAGGCGTATAGCTGCCAAGCTGGGTAGGTATATCAGGTACCAACTGGTTGGGCAGCAGTGTTCCTTCTGTTAACAATGATGCATACAGCAGGGGCTTAAGCGTGCTGCCGGGGCTTCGGCGGGAGGCCAGTACGTCCACATTGCTCTCTATTGATGAATCGGCAGGAATATATACGTTGCCCACGTAAGCCAGTACGTTGCCTGTTTCTACCTCAACCACCATGGCTGCGGCATTGTTTACCTGGTTGCCTTTTAATAACTCATGGTGTTGAAAAACAATATCGTTTACCTGCTGCTGTAATGTGCCGTTTATAGTAGTTTGTATACCCGTTGACAGGCTGGGGTTGTTTTGTTTTAGTGCTGCGTAATCTTTTTTAAAGCGGTTAAATAAATGTAATGCCATTTGCGGCAATGGTTTGGGTGCGCCGGGCAGGGGTTCAAGTTTTGAGAGATTGCAGGTAGTGCTGTCAATAATTTTTTCCTGCTGCAGTTTGTCCAATAGTTCGTTGCGTTTGCGCAGTAACTCCTGCCGGTTTTTACCGGGGTTTACTAATGCCGGGGCATTGGGCAGTACGGCAAGCGCCGCCATTTCGCCCCAGCTAAGCTTACCGGGGCTGCGCCCGTAATAGCGCCATGCAGCAGCATCAAGCCCCACAACGTTACCCCCAAAGGGCGCATTGCTGGCATACAGCGCCATAATCTGCTTTTTGGTATAGGTAAATTCAGCCCTGACAGCAAGAATGGTTTCAGAAAGTTTATTCCACAGGTTGCGGCTATTGTTTTTTTTGTGCAGCCGTATTACCTGCATGGTAATAGTACTGCCGCCGCTTACAACACCGCGATTGCGTATGTTTTGCAGTACCGCCCGGCATAATGCTATGGGGTCAACGCCGGGGTGGTAAAAAAAACGCTTGTCTTCAAAGGTAGTAATGCATTGCACAAACTTATCCGGCACAATGGGGTTATACGGAAAGTGCCACTGACCGTCTGCCGCTATGGAAGCATTAAGCAGGTTGCCGTCTTTATCAGTAATTACAAAGGATGTAGGCGCATTAAACAATTGCCGCGGTAATGCCAGCCAGAACCATGCCAGCAAAAAAAAGATTACACCCCATTTTATTTTTGACTTTAGGGGCGCCTGGCGGAAATATGATGTGATATGAGTGATAATAAAATAAATTATAAACCGCGTTAAATGTAAAAACAATTTAAAGATTAAGGAATATAGCAATCAAAACGTTATGAAAATTTTCAGGGAAAA
>DASZUX010000271.1:0-16405 GCA_035547455.1 Chitinophagaceae bacterium | reverse complement strand
GAACTTTTCCTTAAGCCGTGCGGTTTCTTCGGTAATTTTTTTTGCCTCCTTTAATTCTTTTTCCATTGTAATACGCTCGGTAATATCCTGCGAAAAAGAAATAATGTAGGTTTTTTCACCCACCGCCTCCACCCTGAAATTTTGATACAAAAGGTAAACCAGGCTGCCATTTTTATGCACCACCCTGAAAATGCCGTTAACTTTTTGCCTGTTTTTTACAGGTACCAGGTAATTTTCATCAAACAGGGCTTTATCAGGTTCAGGCAAAAAGTAGGTAATTTTTTTACCTACTGCTTCTTCGGCCAGGTATCCAGTTTGCTCGCAAAATGCCGGGTTTACCTCAAGCAGCACGCCGTCCATGTCATGTGTGCAAATCAGGGCCTGGCTGTAGTTAAAAACATCGCGGTATTTTTTTTCGCTTACCTCAATCTGTTCTTCGTATTTGCGGCGTTCGGTTATATCAAAACCATACCCTATTAATAGCTTAATATTGTTGTTGTTGTCAAAAACAGGGGTTATTCTTCGCAGGTGATGGGTTATGGCCCCGGCATGGCTAACCATTTCTTCTTCCCATTCAACCGCCCGTTTCTCGGTCAGCGCCCTGTTAAACACCTGCCGCCTGTTTTCTGCAATTCTCAGGTCCTTGCCACGCGCCATGCAAAATTCAAAATCGTCTTTACCTATTATCCATTCCCTTGTTGCTTCATCTCTTATAGCATCGGGATTTACAAATACATATTTAAAAGACGGCGACAATACTGCAATGTCAGATGGTATGGAGTTAAGAATGTCCTCGTAAAATTGTCTTTGTTCTGCTATGGCAATTGCGTTTTTCTCCGTCTCCGTGGCATCATGAAATATCCATAGGTCGGCTACTACTTTACCATTATGCAAAAAAGGCGTATAGTCCCTGTACATTACTTTGCCGTCAGCAGTTTCAATGCGGTCATTCAGTACAGGCTGTGCCCTGCCTGTTACTTCGTAAGTTCTCCTGGCAATTTCCTGGGCGTTTTTAAAAAGATGCTGTATTTGCAGTAAAACTTCAATGGTGTTTTTGCCTTTTACTTCGGCCGGGCTATACGGTATTTTTAAAAAATTGCACAATTTTTCATTGGCTGCTATTACAATTCTTTCGCGGGTAACCAGCAATACAGGGTACGGCATATTGTCAATAAACACCTGTAAATCATCGTTGATAAATAACGCCGTATTGCCTTCTTTAATAACTGTTCCGCTGTCGTCCATAATTCAAAAAATAATACCCCCGCCTGCCAGCAAATGTATAATTATCCATAACCGTGGTACGTAAGGGCAATTAATTTAAATAAGCGTAAAAAAGCTATATAGCCCTTTCAGCCTTTTTAAGTAAAGTAAGTTCGTTATTTTTTATCATACGGTAAATAGTAGATTTACCTATATCTAATTTCCTTGCCACTTCTACCACGTCGTAATTGTTGTTATCCAGCAAGTGCTGTATAAGCCGGATGTTATATTCTTTTAAGGTAACATTGGCCTGCAGCATGTTATTAACCAGCGTACCCGCGCCGCTAACACTATGGGTATTGCTATTGCCGCTGTAGGTGTTTACCTGCAAATGTTCTTCCGTAATTTCGTCATCATCGCACAGCACACATGCAAGGTCTATAATTGACTTTAACTCTCTTATATTACCAGGGTAGGCATACTGCATCAATTTCTTTTTTGCCTCTACTGAAAGGCTTTTTTTGCTAACCTGGTTTTCGTTACAATACAACTCAATAAAATTACGTGCAATTAAAATTATATCGTTGTCCCGTTCGCGCAGGGGCGGCAAATGTATGGGCAAACCCAGCAGGCGGTAATAGAGGTCTTCCCTGAACCTGCCTTTTTTTACTTCATCAAGCAGGTTACGGTGTGTAGCTACTATAATGCGTGCGTTTATTTTAATAATTTCATTGCTGCCTACCCGTGTAATCTCTTTTTCCTGCAGTGCGCGTAAAAGTTTTGCCTGCATGTTTACATCCATCTCCCCAATTTCGTCTAAAAAAAGGGTGCCCTTGCTGGCTTCCTCAAACTTGCCCAGCCTGCGCGCTACTGCCCCGGTAAAAGCCCCTTTTTCATGGCCAAACAACTCACTTTCCAGCAACTCGCCGGGTATAGCCGCCACGTTAATGGGCACAAAAGGAAACTTTTTACGTTCAGAATTGAAGTGGATTGACTTGGCAGCCAGTTCTTTACCGGTGCCTGTTTCGCCGGTGATAGATACGGTTATATTGCTGCTGGCTGCTTTTTCCATCATGGTAAATACCTTTTTTATTGCCGGGCTGTTACCAATGATTATCTTTTGGAAATTGTATTTTTTCTCTACCTCTTTCTGCAGGCTTTCAAGTTCCTGCTTAAGGGCAATGTTTTCACGCAGGTTTTGTATGGCCATCCACAGCTTTTCCTGCGTATCGGCGTCTTTAACAATATAGTCGTGGGCTCCTTTTTTAAACAGGTCAATGGCTACCCGTATATCCTCCTGGCCCGAAATCATAATTACCCTTGTATCGGGGCTCAGTTCTCTTATTTGGGTTAAAAGCCGGTCGCCGGTAGCATCGGGCAGGGAGTAATCAAGGGTAACAATATCAGGCTTTTCGTGTATACAGGCCAGCACCTCCCGGGCTGAGCCGAATTTTTTTACCTGGTAATCAGGGTTGAGCGAAAGAAAATGGGCAAGCACGGCGCTGTACATCTCATCATCCTCAACAACAAAAATATTAATGGGTTTTTGCTTCATGTATAACCACTTATTGTAAATATCGCGTTTTGGCGTAATTTATTAAAAAATACATTGCTCCAATAAATTATACAGGTTGTAATAAGTATTTGCCGCTGCTACTTTTTTTACAGGCAAATGCCTGCTAAAAGCTATTTTTGTTATTATGAAGGTAGATAGTGCCATGATTGACAACCTTGCAAACCTTGCAAGGCTTGAATTTAGCGAGGAAGAAAAAGCCGAACTGCAAAACGACCTGCAAAGCATGATTGCTTTTGTGGAAAAGTTAAACGAGATTGACACTACCGGCGTTAAACCGTTATTACACATGAGCAGCGAAATAAATGTTTTGCGTAACGACGAGGTTAAAAATTCAATAACACATGAGGAAGCTTTGCTAAACGCGCCCGTACCGGATGAAGTGTATTTTAAGGTACCCAAGGTTATAAAAAAATAACCGGGCCATACAGCAATGCCTGCAAAAAAGCTTACGTAAATGATGCAGTCCATTATTCACTTAGACAACCTGAAGAAAAGTTATTTTATGGGTAGCCAGGCAATACCTGTGTTAAAAGGTATTTCGCTGGACATATTCAAGAATGAATACGTGGCGCTTATGGGCCCAAGTGGTAGTGGCAAAAGCACCCTTATGAATATACTTGGCTGCCTTGACACGCCTACCGGTGGTAAATACGTGCTTAACGGCAACGATGTTAGCCAAATGGCGGACGACCAGCTTGCTGAAATACGCAATGCAGAAATAGGCTTTGTATTTCAGCAGTTTAACCTGCTGCCAAGGTTAACGGCAGCAGAAAACGTGGCCCTGCCACTGGTATATGCAGGGGTGCCGAAAAAGGAAAGAATGGAACGCGCGGTAGAGGCATTGAAAAAAGTGGGCCTTGGCGACAGAACAGACCATAAATCAAATGAAATGAGCGGCGGCCAGATACAGCGTGTGGCTATTGCAAGGGCTATTATTAACAACCCCGCCCTGTTGCTGGCAGACGAGCCTACCGGTAACCTTGACACTAAAACCTCAAAAGAGGTAATGGAAATATTCGGCGCCATACAGGAAGCAGGCAATACCGTGGTACTGGTAACCCACGAGGAAGATATTGCTGCGTATGCTAAAAGGGTGGTAAGGCTTAGGGATGGTTTGGTTGAAACCGATATAAAAAACACCCCGGCAACCACCGCGCTGGTTTAACCGCCACCTGTTGCAGTTTTGAATATGCTTTATTAACGCGTGCTTCCCCCCTCTCCGGCAATTTTAACGGATTTTAATTGTGCACCCGGTAACCTGTAAAAGCAAAATCATAACTTATCCACTTAGTACATAGTATTTCGTAAATCGTACTTCTTGTTTTTAACTTCGCACCTCGTACTTTTTAAATCGTACTTGGTCATGTCTGCAAAAATATATACAAAAACGGGCGACAAGGGCCTTACCAGCCTTATTGGTGGTACAAGAGTGCCCAAAAGCCATTTGAGGATTGAAAGTTATGGCACGGTGGATGAATTAAACTCTTACCTCGGGCTGGTGAATGATTATTTATCACACGAACACAGCAGGTTATTGCTAAAGGAAGTACAGGACAGGCTTTTCACCATTGGCTCTTCGCTTGCCTGCGACCCGGATAAGGATACTAAAATGGAAATACCTGACTTAAAGGAAGAAGATATTACACTGCTTGAAAAAGAGATGGATGCGATGAACACCGAGTTGCCGGTGATGAAAAATTTTATTTTACCGGGGGGGCATGTGGCCGTATCAACCCTGCACATTGCACGCTGCGTATGCCGCCGCGCAGAAAGGGCCTGTGTTAACATGCAGCAGCAGCAAATGTTTGTGGATGACCTTGTGGTTAAATACCTTAACCGCTTAAGCGACTACCTTTTTGTACTGGCAAGATATACCGGCCATTTATTACAGGTGCCGGAGGTAATATGGAGGCCGCGTATGTAACCTGTAACATGCTGTTGTAAGTTGTTTTTACCAGGCAACATGATAAAAAATAATAACCCGGGTAAAAGTTACACAGGAAGATGTGTGGGCTTATCCCGCCGGGCTGCATTATCCGCGGGGCTTAGCGTTTTTTTGCTTTTTTGGAGTTAAGTCTGTTTACTTGCTGCTTCTAGTTTTTGCAGGTGTTCCAGCCCTTCATTCCATTCGCCAAAACCTGCTGAAGGGTTTATATGGCCCGCGCTGCCAATATTCACAAGTGTACTACCCCAGCAGTCCGCAAAATATGCTGCCCTCTGCAGTGTTACATAGTAATCATCATCGCTGGCTATAACTATAGATGGAAAAGGCAATTTATCCAGCACCATTGGCGTAAAGCCCGCGGTGCCAGGTGGGTATGTTGCTGCTTCCGTATCGCTGGGTGCAACAAGTAAAGCGCCTTTTATTATACGTTTATATTTTCTTGCCCATGCCGCAACAGTTGTGTTTGCAAGGCTGTGCGCTACCAGTATAACATTAGCTGCATCGTGTTTTGCAACTTCCACATCAATAGTGTTTATCCATTCATCGCAAACAGGGTTATCCCAATCACGCTGCGCTACCCTTTTAAAGCCGTAACGGTTTTGCCATATTGTTTGCCAATGGCCGTCGCCAGAGTTATTCAGGCCCGGCAAAATGAGTATTGTTGAGGTAAACTTCATATATTGTTTTGTTTCCCCTTATTCTTAACTTTTGATTTTATGTAGTCTATTTGCGCTTGTGTTAATGTATCTTTTTTTATCAGGTAGCCTGCAGTTTTTGATGTATGCAATAATAAAAACTCATTATCGTCCTTTATTTTGACTACATGCAACCATGCGATTGAGGACTCAAATGTCAATCCCTTTATCCTGATACCGTCATCGGAAAATGTATAATCAATGGAAAATTGAAACCATTGATTATTAAGGGCTGCGCGCCGGGTTATATACCCGGCTAATAAAGGCACTAATATTAAGAAAAGACCCAGAGATATATTGACACCATCATATTCACCTCCTAAAATAAGGATTGCTATCTTTAAGCCTGCTATTACTACACCCAAAATAGTAATAATAATGTAGTAAGGGTTTCGGTATATCTGCCTGAAAAGTGAGCGTGTATATTCCTGTTTTGTTAAAAGGGATGATACAGTACATGGTTGCATAAAAATATATTGACACAATAATAATAACAACCCGCCACATCCTGTATATGCGGCGGGTTGTTTGCTTTAGCTTAACGCTTCAGGTTTATTCCCTGTCTTCTGCTTTTGGTCTTGCTGGCGGGGTAAACCCTTTCTTCGCCAGTTCGTCTTTTATCTCTTTAATTGCACGCTCCAATTGCGGGTCAACTCCTTTGGCCATAGCCCCGAGGTCCTCATCTACCACAATATCAGGGTCAACACCATGGCCTTCTTTAAACCAGGTTCCATCCGGGTTATACATACGGAAAGAAGGTGCGGTTATGGAGCCGCCATCCACGAATGCCGGTGTGCCGCTAATGCCTATCAGCCCGCCCCATGTTCTTTTACCTACCAGTGGACCCAATCCTTTTTTGCGGAAAAAATCAGGAAACGCATCGCCGCCCGAACCGCTCCAGCCGTTTATCAGCATTACCTTAGGGCCAAAATGTGCATACGGCGGCCATGGCCACGCACTGCCGTCACGTATTGCCCAAAATGCCAGCGGAGCCCGGTTAAGCATTTCAATAAAACGGTCAGGTATCTGGCCACCGCTGTTAAAACGTTCATCTATTACAAGTGCCTTTTTATCCCATTGTGCATTAAACTGGCGCATTAGTTCATCCTGCCCGTCCACACCTGTACTTGGCACATATATGTATCCCACTTCGTTGTTTGTTTCATCAGCCACCCGTTTGCGGTTGCCCTCAACCCATGCTAAATAACGCAGCCTGCTTTCATCACCCATTGTTTTTACAACTGCTTTTTTAGCGCCTGTAAAAGACGCGGTAGAATTATACGTAAGTTCAACTGTTTTGCCTGCCAGCCCCTGGAAGGCGGCAAAAGGCTCGTCTGCAGTAGTAATGGGCGTTCCGTTTACTGCCAGTATGTAATCACCTTCTTGTACACCAATGCCCGGCATGTCCAGCGGGCTGCGTGCTTCTGCGTCCCATACAGCGCCACGTACAATCTTGCCTATTTTATAATAATTGCCGTCTGCCTGCCAGTCAACACCCAGGTAACCAATGCGGCCACCGCTTTTTTCTTCTTCATCATCACCGCCGCCTTTGTACGTATGCGATGAGTTTAGCTCCCCTATCATTTCACCCAGTACAAAATTTACTTCATCGCGGCTGGTAGCGCCTTCAAGCATCTTCATGTAACGGGTTTTTATTTTCTGCCAGTCAACGCCATGCATGTTGGCATCATAAAAATAGTCGCGTTCAATGCGCCATGCATCAAGGTAAATCTGCTTCCACTCCTGTACGGGGTCAACCATCATCTGCATTTCATTTATATGCAGGGGTTTGTCAAATTTTTGTCCTTCGCGCGGCGCTATAACTGCGTATGCCGGGCCCTTCTGCACCAGCATTTTCTTACCGTCGGCAGAAAGTACATACCCGTAAACACCATCCATTATGGTTTTATCTTCCTGCTCTTCAATGTCGTAATATTTTAATGCAGATGCGCCTCCGCCATCAACGCCAGTGTTGGGGTAAAGCTGGTATATAAGTTTTCCTTTTATTGCACTTATAGTGCTGTAATTACCAGCCTTTAAGGGTAATAATACCAGCCTTGACTCAAAGCCGTCAAAATCAATATCAACATCCTTGTCATTGCCCTTTTTGCCAGCTTCGGTAGTGTCTTTCTTTGCTTTTGTTTTATCGTCAGCCTTTGCAGTTTCATCTTCTTTTACAGATACTGTGTCATTTTTTGCATTAAACGGCGATTGGGTACTTTTAGTAAGGCTGATGACAGCAAGTTGTTTTGAATTGGCATAAATAAAATTATTGTCAATATCGCTGTAGTAAGGCCGGAACGATTGCGATGTTATTACATACATGTATTTGCCGCCGGGGTCAAATACAGGGTTAACACAATCGTAAAAACCACTGGTTACCTGCTGTGTTTTTTTATTTTTTGCATCATAAATAAATATAGCATCATGGCTGTTGTCAAGGTCGCGGCTGTAAGTAAGCCACCTGCTGTCTGGCGACCAGTTGCAGGAGAAACCTTCCAGCGCACCGTGTGTCCAGCGCAGGGCTTTATCCACATCAGTTGTTTCGCCTGTTGCTGCATCCACCACTTTTATGCGCATAGCTTTATCAATAAATGCCAGCTTTTTACTGTCGGGCGACCAAAACAAATTATACCTGAAGCCGGTGCCATAACTGGTTACCTTTTTTGCGGGTGAGGTACTGCCAGGCTGCTGTATGTACAACTCGTATTCGCCGGAGGCATCGCTCCAGTAAGCAACTGATTTTCCATCTGGCGACCATGCGGGATAACGTTCCGCTGTGCCGGAAGTTCTTGTCAAATCTTCCACAAAACCCTTTTCTGCCGGCAGTGAGAAGATATCGCCTCTCGCCTCCATCAGCACGCGGTTACCATCCGGGCTTATACCAACATGCTGTATATAATCATCTGCTGTTACCAGTTTAGGTTTAAGGGCTGCCCTGTCTGTTACCACATCTACTTTTACCTCTTTTACCTGGCCGCTGCTTAACTGGTATAAATAAAGCTTGCCGCCGTTTTCAAACACAATATCCTGCGGCCCCATAGAGGGAAAATGAACATCATATTCTTTAAAATTGGTAACCTGTTCACGCGCTTTAGTGGTAACATTATAACGCCACAGGTTCATCTTTTTTTCTGAGCCCCTGTCAGACAGGAAATAGATATAGTTACCCTGCCACATGGGAAATTCCTCGCCCGGGTCGCCGGCAGCGGTTATGTTTTTATCTGTAAGTGTCGCAAAATCAAACACGTGTATATCTGCTTTCCAGCCACCACGGTAACGCTTCCAGTTACGGCTTGCCTGGCTTTCAAATACTAATGCCATTTGCTTGCCATCGGGGGAGTATGAGCCAAATTCCGCATACGCAAAAGGCAGTTTGGTATCAGGCCCGCCGCCTGCAGGTACTGTGTAAAATTGGCTAAACCTGTCACGGCCGCTTTCACGCAGGGATGCAAACAAAACACTCTTACCGTCAAGTGTCCAGTCAACCACGCGGTCAGGGTAGCCGTGCTCAGTTATACGCTGCGGAACGCCGCCCCCTGCAGGTATAACATACACATCCTTATTACCGTCGTAATTGCCTGTAAATGCGATGCTTTTGCCATCAGGCGAAAACTTTGGGAAACTTTCAACACCGGGCGGAGAGCTTAATTTTTCGGCAGTTCCGCCATTTTTGGAAACAACCCATATATCGTTGGCATAAGTAAACACAATTTGTGTTTGAGAAACATCCGGGTAGCGTAAAAGACCGGCATCAACCTGGGCGAAACAATATTGAAGGACTGCGGCAGCTAACGCCGTTAAACAAAGTTTTTTTCTCATACAACAGTGCTTTGTAAGTAAATAAAAAAGAAAGGTAAACAATTGCGGCTGATTTTTGTTAATCACCGCAGCCAAAATAATGCAACACATGTAAACATGCAATAGTAACAGGCTGTTTATTTTTTTAATTAAATGTGAAAAATGACACATTACAATTATGGGTGTACTTGTGTAAATAATAAATCCTTATCTTACAGTTAATCCGTAATTGCCTGTGCAAACATTTTCACCCCGCCAACCCTGGCGAAACGAACTTGAAGAACATTAACAGCAGGCAGGTATTGAGCACAGCATATAAGCATTGTTGCAGCATAATTAGTATTGTTGCTTTTTTAATTATTTGTCCGGAGGTAATATATGTTGTCAGTAATTATACCCGCATTGAATGAAGAAAAAACGATTGCAAGTGTGGTTAAGTTTTGCTTTAGCCACCCTGGTGTGCATGAAGTAATTGTAATTGACGACACATCAGAAGACGCTACGGCTCAACAGGCAGCACAAGCGGGCGCAATCGTTATCGGCAGCGCACAGCGCGGCAAGGGCATTTCCATGAAAGAAGGAATTGATGCAGCAGCAAACGATATACTTATTTTTCTTGACGGTGATATTGACCCTTACCCGCAGGGTACTATCAATATGCTTGCCGAACCGCTTATAAACAATGAAGCTGATTTTGTAAAAGGCACATTCAGCCGCAATGCAGGAAGGGTTACAGAGCTTGTAGCCAAACCGTTGCTCGAAATTTATTTCCCCGCATTGTCAGCATTTACGCAGCCGCTAAGCGGTATGATTGCAGGCAGGAAAAGTTTTTTTAAGAGGATTGATTTTTTTAATGATTACGGGGTTGACATAGGCATACTGCTTGACATGTATTTAATGAAGGCACGCATTGCAGAAGTTAACATCGGCTATATTGAAAACAAAAGCAAACCGTGGGAAGCGTTGGGCAAAATGAGCAGGGAAGTAGCGGGTGCTATTATAAAAAAAGCCCATAAAGGCCAGCACCTGCAGATTACACTGACAGACGCACAGCCGGTTAATAAAACCCGGAAACCTGAAAACAAACTGGCTATTTTTGACATGGATGATACTCTTTTAAAAGGGCGGTTTGTTAATGAGTGCGCAAAAAAATTTGGCTTTACGGCAAAGCTGGAAGACCTGCGGGCTACCGAAAAAGATGTGATGAACCTTACCAAGCAGGTTGCCCTTTTGTTGATGGGAAGAACCATGGATGAAATGCTGGATGTGGTACATGGCATGGACATGGTAAAAGATGTTAAGCATGTTGTTAAGCAACTGAAACAAAAAGGATACACAGTGGGTATTATAAGCAACAGCTATACACTTGTTACCAATTATATTGTAAAAAATATTGAAGCTGATTTTTCATACGCCAACCAACTGGAGTTTTTTGACGGAAAGGCGACCGGTGAGGTAAATACACCATCGTATTTTTTTGCTTCGGCAGACAGTGTATGCGGCCACTCATTTTGTAAAACCAATGCAGTACAACATGCCTGCATGGTATATAACAGCAGTTTGCAGCATTGCATAATTGCCGGCGACAGCAGGGACGACAGGTGTATGATAGGGCATGCAGGCATTGGTATTGCTGTTAGGCCAAATGATGAATTGCTTGGCGTAATAGCTAAATATGTAATAAAGGAAGACGAGTTTGAACCCCTGCTGGAGTTTGCATAGAACCGGCGGCATAACAATTTGTATAACATCAAAATTGATTAAGTATGTCAAACAATTTGTACAACATTATGGTGCCCGTTGACTTTACACCTAAAAACAAATGGGCTATTGCCAAAGCTGTTGAACTGGCCAACACGTTTAACTGTAACATTCATTTTGTGCACGTGGTGTCGTCTGTTGCTTTTTACAGCGGGCATTATATTACCAACAGCAACCCGGCCGTTGATGCCAATATTGCACGCCATAGGTTAAAAGCGCTGCAACAGCAATATGAAAGCCATGTATGCTCTTCAGGCAAAATTGAAATTGACCTGCTGCATGGGCTGCCCGGCCATGAAATGCAGGAATATATAGAACGTAAAGAAATTGACCTTGTAATTATAGGGCTCTCAAAATTCAATCTGCTGCAACGCCTGTGGTCGGCTATTTCAATAAGCGCGTTGATGCAAAAAACAAATGTGCCGGTATTGGCTGTACGCTCAAGCGGGCTGGTTAGCCACTTTAAAAAGATTGTATTGCCGGTAAATAACGAGGTGCCGGTAAAACGTATAAGGCTTGCTATATTGCTGGGCCGCTTTTTCAAGTCAACCGTATATGTACTTTCTCTAAAAAATAAAGACGGCCAGCATAATGTGCCGGTATTAACGCAAACCCTGGAGATATTTCAAAGCCTTACCACTGTACCGGTACAGTCAATTATTGTTGAAGGCAAAAGCCTGGCGCAATCTACCATAGAGTTCTCAAAAAAAATAAATGCCGACCTTATTATGATTAACCCGCTGAAAGAATTTTTTATGCCGGGCTGGTGGAACAGGATAACACAAAAACTGCTGTCTTATCAATCCCGCATACCGGTACTTACTGTTATGCAAGACCATGAAAAGTAGTAAAAATGCTGATATTGAAAAATAGCGGGCTGCTAAAGTTTTTCCAGCATGTCCACTACGCCTTCGCGCTTTAATATAAGGTAACCAAGGCGGTCATTGCTTATACCATCTTTTAGCTGGTAACTGAACAATAGCTGGTCGTTACTGACTTCTGTTTCAAAATACCGGAACTGTATATTGGGGTATTTTTTAAGTCCATCTCCTATTTCATATAAGTGTGTAGACAGAATAAACAATACATTTTTCATTTTAAGCAACCCTTCAATTACTACAGTGCTGCATTTCATGGCATCCT
Source organism: Chitinophagaceae bacterium (assembly GCA_035547455.1). Classification (GTDB taxonomy): domain Bacteria; phylum Bacteroidota; class Bacteroidia; order Chitinophagales; family Chitinophagaceae; genus JABDFW01. The sequence goes on along the minus strand of DASZUX010000271.1, from coordinate 4,281 downwards.
GCACATTCGTGCCTTTAAATAATTCATCAATCAGTATAAGCCATTTTTTCCCGTCACTTATTTTTTCAATGGTTTTACGTATGCGCTGCACCTCGTTAAAAAAATAGCTTTCGCCCTGTATTATGTTGTCTTCAACCTGTATATTGCTCAGCAAACCGTCAAAACAACTAAGCGCAAATTCTTTGGCAGGCACGCCCATGCCAATATGCGCCATATAAACAGCAAGACCCACCGCCTTTATAAATGTGCTTTTGCCCGCCATGTTGGCTCCCGTTAAAAACAAAAAATTCTGGCTTTTTTCCAATGCAACATCATAGGCTACCGGCGTACGCAGCAAGGGATGCCATAACTGCGTGGCCGAAAGGGCAGCATCATCCGTTTCCTGCATCAGCGGAAAAACATAGCCATAATTAATACAGGCTTTAGCCATGCTGTAATATGCATCCAGCTGGTTGTAAGTGTCAATCAGTTCAAAGCAATCTTCTTTAAATTTCCTGCGAAAGAAAAACCCGCGCTGCAGCACATCCTGCTGCGATATTGCTTTAGGGTCGGTTGTGTTCAGCACGTCTGCTATTTCAGGTTTGTTCAGCATCATGCTTATACGGTCGGTAAGCAGTTTAAGATTAGGGGGGTTATTTTCGTCCTGCAGCACCTGTACAAGCATATTAAGCCCCTTTACAAACTCAGTAAAATGCTGTACTGAGTAACGTACCAGTGCATAATCGGGCCCGTGCAGCACTTTGTAGGTAGCGGCATTAACAGCATTGGCATGGTGCGGCATTTCGTCAATTGGCGAATCATAAAATCTTTCCAGCACCATTATAGTGCCATTGGTTATATTTTTGGGCCATTGCTCATGCTTGCTTATAATACGCTTAATAAGCCGCTGCGTATTAGTAATTTCCTTTATGCCTTTAAGGGGTTTGCTTAACAGTAGTCTAAGCCATTCCCGCCCGCCTGCAGTACCTGTAAAATCAATATGATGAAGAATAGAGTTTTCTTCGTTATGTGCAAAAATCGCAAGGTCGTTAAGCGTGGTTTTATCTGCCTGCATTAATCTGTTTTAATTGGTTTGATTGCATGTAAGGCATAACCTTATCTTTCAAACTTAAGCCGCATCCCCTTATTAGATTCATCAAACACTCCATTTCCATAAACAAGGTTGCCGTTTACAAAAGTATTTATAATGCTTGCTGCAAAAGTTTCATTTTCAAGCGGGCTCCAGCCGCATTTATACAGGATGTTGCTTTTCTGTACAGTGCACGTTTTATTCATATCAGCCAGGACAATATCTGCAAAATAACCTTCCCGTATGTAACCGCGATCTTTAATTTTAAAGCAACGGGCTACGGCGTGGCTCATTTTTTCTACTACTTTCTCAATGGTTATTTTACCCTGTTGTACATAGTTAAGCATCATCAGTACTGAATGCTGCACAAGCGGTAACCCCGCATGGGCTTTTTCGTAAGGTTCATCTTTCTCAGCCCACGTATGCGGGGCATGGTCTGTAGCTATTACATCCAACCGGTCATCCAGCAATCCATTCCACAGCGCTGTGCGGTTATGCGGCGCTTTAATGGCAGGATTACATTTTATTTGGTTACCCAGCCTTGCATAATCATCTGCTGTAAAATGCAGGTGGTGTACACACACCTCGGCGGTTATACGTTTTTCCTCCAGCGGCAGCAAGTTTGTAAACAACTGCAGCTCTTTTTCAGTAGAAATATGCAATATGTGCAGCCGGCTGCCATGCTTTTTGGCAAATTGTATAGCGCGAAACGAAGATTCAAAACATGCTTCTTCGTTACGTATAACCGGGTGGTCTGCCGGTTCCAGTGTTCCCTTCTCAGCTTTAAGCCTTGCAAGGTTATCCTTAATTATCTTTTCATCTTCACAATGAGTAGCAATCAGCAACTCACTGCCGCCAAATACCTTATCCAGCGTCAGTGGGTTATCCACCAGCAGGTTACCGGTTGAAGATCCCATGAATATTTTAATGCCGCATACATCATTTTTTTTATCGTTGGTGCGCAGTATCTCTTCAATATTATCATTGGAAGTACCCATGAAAAACGAGTAGTTGGCCAGCGACGTGTTTTTGCCGATGGTATATTTGTCTTCCAGCAACTGTTGGGTAAACACAGGCGGAACAGTATTGGGCATTTCCATAAAGCTGGTAACACCGCCTGCCACAGCCGCTCTTGATTCAGTATAAATGGTCGCCTTATGGGTAAGCCCGGGCTCCCGAAAATGCACCTGGTCGTCAATTGCGCCGGGTAGTATGTGCAGCCCGGCTGCCTCTATTTCCTGCACCTGGTACTTTACAGAAACAGAGGAGTCAACCCTTTCAATGCGGCCGTTTTTAATAAGTACGTCTGCGGGTACCGTACGCCCTTCGTTTACAACCTGCCCGTTTTTTATTAGGTAATTCATGTGTTATAAGCCTGCTATTATAAAATAAACGTTTGGCAAATTAAATTGTTTTTGGGTACATGCGTACTGCATTGGCTGCAGGGCTGCTTATTGCGGCCAGTATTCTTTCATTTTCCCGCGCAGGAAGGCCACACTTCTCTCCAGTTGCTCCATCCCGTCCACGCCGTCCTCAATGCTTATCCAGCCATTAAAGCCTGCTTTTTTCAATCTTGAAAAAATAGCATCATAATCATTCAGGCCTTTGCCTATTTCGCCATGGCTAAGGCGTTTTGCATAACCGGTAGCGCCGCCTTCTTCCCTGCGCAAATCTTCCAGAGTACCATATTTTAAATAGCGGTCGCTGGCATGCATGGTAACCACGCGCGGCAGTACTTTATCAAGTAGTTCAATAGGGTCTTCCCCGGCAAGATAGGTATTACTGGGGTCGAAGTTTACACCAAAGCAGGGATGGTGTATGCTGTTTACCAGCTTGTAAAAAACATCCATCTTCTGTGCAAACTCCGGGTATTCCCAAAAATCATCTTTATAATGGTTTTCAATTACCAGTGTTATTCCCCGTTCCTGTGCGTAAGGCAGGCACGCCTCAATACAATCTGCCGCAAGTTTTATACCTTCTTCTATGGAGAGTTCCGGTCTTTTTTGTCCTGACAGCACCCGGCAATAGCTGCCGCCAAGCACATACGTCATGTCAATCCAGCGCTTTTGTTTCATTATTTCTTTTGCGCGGAAGGCTTCATCGCGGTGCGTAAAATCCGGCGAACAGCACATCATGGGTATTGTTTTGCCTTTATCTTCCACCAGTTTGCGGAACATAGGCCAGTTGCGCTCATCGTCCATCTCTAAAAAGCCTGCATACCATTCAAGCCCGTCAATATTTAATGTGGCTGCAAGTTCTATCCATTCTGCAACACGCATGGTGCCATCTTTACACAGGGCCTGCATAAATGCTTTAGGAAAGGCAGCGAGTTTTGGCATAGGTAAAGGTTCTGTTTTTTTTATAAGAAAATATAAAAGCTGATTATTTCTGCGGTATAGTACTTGTATCCTTTGGCGGGTTACGGCCTATAAACGGGTGTTGCTCCAAATCAACCACCTGGCCGCTTATGGGGCCGCTTTCATCGGCCAGCCAGTACACAGCCGCGGCAGCAATTTCTTCTGGCTTTAACAGCCGGCCTGCAGGGGCGTAAACAGCGGGCAAATCTTTATACCAGTCCTCAGCAAGGCCATGCTGCTTTTTTCTTTCTCTCTCTGTTTCGGTAAGTACCCACCCGGGGTTTACCTGGTTTATTCTTACCCCGTTTTCCCTGAAAAGCGTATCGCCCAGGTTTCGTGTCATCGTCATAAGGGCACCTTTCGTCATGCTGTAGGCCAGCAGGTTAGGCTCGCCGCTGTAGGCGTTAACTGAACCTATGTTTAGAACACAGCCACGCTGCTGTTGCAGGTAAGGCAATGCCGCTTTTATCAGTTCAAAGGGTGCAATAGTGTTTACCGTCAGCAGTTTTTGCAAAAAGCCCCTGTCAGTGGTTTGTATGTTTGAAGAGGCAACTATGGCTGCATTGTTCACAACCGCATCCAGCCTGCCGTAAGCAGCAATGGCAAGTTGTACCAGCCTTTGCGCGGCACCTTCATTGGCAAGGTCTTCTATATGCAGCACCGCTTTATCGCTGCCCAGCGCTTCCGCTACCTGTTTGCCCCATGCCTCTTCCAGGCCGTTAATTACAACGCGTGCGCCTTCAGCAACACAGCGGGCTGCAATGGCCTTGCCTATGCCTGTGGTGCTGCCTGTAACAATAATTACCTTGTTCTGTAACCGCATACTTATACAGGTTTTAAAACGCTTTTTACAAC
>DASZUX010000270.1:0-4230 GCA_035547455.1 Chitinophagaceae bacterium | reverse complement strand
AATCGCCTTTATAACCAGGGTCAATCCTGCCTACCATATCGGTATTCAGGTCAACAGATGTTTTTTCCAGCGGAAATACGGGATGTGATGTATAATAATCACTGCCCCACAGGCCTTCTTCTTCGCCAGATACTGTCATAAATATCATAGTTCTGCGGGGGCCGTGGCCTTTTGCTTTGGCTTTCGCAAAAGTTTGTGCAATTTCCAGTACGCTTGTGGTGCCGCTTCCATCATCATCGGCTCCATAATAAATAACGCTGTCACGTTTACCAAGGTGGTCGTAATGGCCGGTAACTAATACGTATTCATCTTTTTTATCAGTACCGGGCAGTACGCCAATAACGTCGCTGCTTTCAAGGTTGTTGGTTACAGTGGCAATGTTAAGTGCCATTTTTGCTTCATAAATGCCCCGCACTGCTGTTTTTAAGTCATCAAAGCTGCTACCGGGTTTGCTTAGTATGGCTGCTGCCTGGCTTACTGAAATAGTTATTATCGGTATAGCTGCCCCGTTGCGTTTGGTTACGTACATGCTGCCTTTTAGCGGCGAGGGTTTGGCCTTGGGAAAATCCTTAGACACAATGAAAATGCCTTTAACTGCTTTGGCAGTAAGATTCATTAGCTTGGCACGGGCAGCGCGAAAGTTTGGCCTTTCGCCGTCTGCTGCGGTGCCATCCAGCACCATTACCCATTTGTCTTTTACGTCCAGGCCATTGAGATTATTGTTTGCAGAATCAGTTGTGCCATACCGGGCAAAAGTAATTTCCTCCGTTTTCCAGTCGCCGGAAATAAATGAGGAGGGACTAATATTAAAGTCTTTGTCAAGCACAAGGTTGTTGCCGTTAATGCTTAATGACACATTGCTCAGGGAATCCTGGTACACAGGATATTTGAGCTGGTAGCCACCAGGCGTACCCGGTTGCAACCCGATGCTTTTAAAAAAATTTTCAATGTACGCGGCCGCTCTTTTCTGGCCGGGTGTAGCGGTTTCGCGGCCCTCCATTTCAGCGCTTGCAATTACGGTAAGTTTTGCCTTAAGGTCTTTGGCCGTAATATTAGAGGCAAATTTTGAAGCCACGCTGTTGCTTTGGGCAGCGGCGCCAACAGTTAGCAGTAATAATGCTAACGGCAATACAAATTTTCTCATGTGTGTATGTTATGTTTTACAACGTACAGCAATGCTACGCAATAAACAAAAACAGTTGCTGCTTATTGGATAAATGGCAGAATATTTTAGGTTGATGCCCCGCAGCTAATTAGCTCCATTCTTCAGCATCCCTCTTTTCCATTGCCCTGTAGGCTCGTTTTGACACAAATACACCAAACTCGTATAGTGACATCAGCGGAATAAACACAATCGTTTGGCTATACCAGTCGGGGCTGGGCGTTATAAAGGCTGCAATAACAAGTATAACAATAACTGCGTACTTGCGAGAACGTGTTAAGAAGCTGGGTGTAATAATGCCAATGCGGGTAAGTGCATAAGAAAGTACAGGTAACTCAAATGCAAGGCCCACGCCTAATACTATGGTAGTAAGGTTGTCCAGGTAATCGTTAAAAGTTGGAATTGTTTTAATTGAGTTCGGATCACCTGCAATATTAAAATTCAGCAAAAAGCTAAAGGTAAAAGGCGCCAAAACCATATACCCAAATAAAGCGCCGAGGAAAAAAAAGAAGCTTACCCAAAAAATAACAAACCTTGTGCCCCTTATTTCTTTGGGTTTAAGCGCCGGCTTAATAAATCTCCATAGCTCCCAGAATATATAAGGAAAGGCCATCATAAGGCCGCCAACAAACGCCACATTGATTGCGCCAAGAAATTGCCCTGTTACCTGTGTTGTTTGCATGCTTATATGCGGTGCCTCCAAACAAAGGCCTGTACCCGTTTTGCTTCCAAGGCCTAACCAGCCGCTTAGTGCACAAAATGCTTTATAACTAATAAATCCCTGCCGGGTAGGCCCTAATATAAGGTTGTCGAATACCCAGGCGTGATAAATAAATACTATTACTGCGCAAACTAATATTGAAAGTACAGCTCTTATAATATGCCAGCGAAGTTCCTCAAGATGATCTACAAAAGACATTTCCTTTCTTCTTCCACGCAACCTGTTGAATAAACCGTTCGCCATTGTAATGTTTAAAATTAGGTATGGGTGCAAAGGTAAAGGGTAGAATAGTAATTATGTTAGTGATTTGTGAAAGTAGTAAACTACTTTTATACTAAGCAAACTTTAACAGCGGCAGGTGTACAGTAAATATAGAGCCTCCGCCCTCATTGGGGAATACAGCTATTTCCCCAAAATTGAAAGCTATTAAACGTTTGGCTATAAACAGGCCTATACCAAGGCCGGAGTTGTCATATTTTTTAGCGCTGAACTGTTTATAAGGCGCCACTTCATCAAGGCTGGTTAGCCCAAAACCCTTTCCGCTATCTTTTATCGTAATAACATAGTTTTCCCCTTCCACGTCACCTGTAATTTCAACTTTTTGGCCGGGCCTGGAAAACTTTAGCGCATTATCGGTTATTTCAATAAAAATACGCAGCAGGTATTCGTATTTAATACGTATGGCAATATCCAGCAAGTTAATGGTAAGGTCTGCCTGGCGATTGTACATTTCAAGCGCCATGTGCTGTAATTCGCCCGTAAGTTTGTTTTTCCAGCCTTTCTCACTAAGGCCGTTGGTAAACATGGTTATTAATTGCGGGTTTAAATCAGCCCGTTTAATTTCCTCAAGCATCAGGAGGTTTGACAGGGAATGATTTAACCGTAAGCCTGATTTTAAGATGGAGAACAATAACTCCTGTGTTTGCTGCGGGCTGTATTTACCGTTAGCGTTTATAAGCAGGTTTGTGCCGCCCAGTATGCCGTGTAAAAGCGTATTAAACTCGTGGTAATAACTGGCAAATACCTCAGTATCTACCTCGTGAGACTTCTGCGGGTAAGCTAAATGCTGCTTGCGGTATCGCTCCAACCTTGTTTTCACCGAACGAAGAAACTCCTTATCGCTAAAAGGTTTAAATAAAATATCGTCTGCACCCAAATCCATGGCTTTTCGTGCGTTGCCGGACTGTGCGGTGTACACTATAACGGGTATGCTTTGCAGAAGGGGGTTGCTCCGTATATGTGCAAGAACCTCGTAACCATCCATTTTTGGCAGCGACGTGTTGATGATTATAACATGCGGGTGAAACTCTATGGCATCAAACAGCGCAAGCTTACCGTTACGCGACGTTTTTACAACAAAGTCCTGTGCCCCAAGAATGCCCTCAAGTCTTTCACGTTCTTTTGCATCATCATCAGCCAGCAAAATCCTTACTTGTTGAACCATGGCAGGGGCCTTCTTTGGTTATTAGATTTTTTTGGGTGTTAAATATATATACTAAAGCAATCTGTTACAAATGTCAAGCAAAAAGTGAAAATATGAAATTTAATAAAATCTATCGCAATATTTTCATTTTTACCATTTCTATACGGGTATCGCTAACATTCAGCACGTCAAATTCGTATTTATCTATTATTATGCGTTCTTTAAAACCGGGTATGGTTTCATGCTGGTTAATAATATAACCCGAAAGCGTTTCAGAATCGTCGGCCGGAAAATCAAAATTATATTTTTCGTTCAGGTAATCAAGTTCAAGCCGGCCCGAAAAAATATATTCATTTTCCGAAATCTGCTTTTCTATAAATTCTTCTGTGTCGTATTCATCTTTTATTTCCCCAAAAATTTCTTCCAGCACATCTTCCATTGTAACAATACCTGCGGTGCCGCCAAACTCGTCAACCACCCATGCAATGCTTTTTCTTTCCTTTGTAAATTTATTTATCAGGTCGGTTGCGCTCATACTTTCGGGCACTACCGGTATGGGCAATAATATTGATTTTATTTCGGCTGGTTTTTTAAAAAGATCGAGTTGGTGAATGTAGCCAAGTATATTATCCATGTTCTCACTGTAAACTACCAGTTTGCTCAGTTTGGTTTCAACAAACTTTTGTGTTACCTGCTGAATGTTCATGCGAATGTCAACAGCAACAATTTCAGTACGGGGTACAAGGCATTGCCTGATTTTCACCGCAGGCAGAGAAAGGGCGTTTTCTATAAGTTCAGTATCCAGTTCCTGTACTGCCTCATCTTCTTCTTTAGCCTGCTGTTCAATATGCATCAGGTCAACCGATGTAAAAATTTCATCGCGGCTTTTAAGCTTAAGGTTAAAAAGGTATTTTAATAGTGATT
>DASZUX010000269.1:0-9760 GCA_035547455.1 Chitinophagaceae bacterium | reverse complement strand
GACGGTGATATTGATTACATAGCAGGTAATACAGGACAAAATTCCTTTTACAGGCCCACGGATAAGTACCCTGTTAAGGTGTATGCAAAAGACTTTGATAACAACGGTATTTATGATGCGCTAATATCAACATACCTGCCTGCATCCGGCGAAGACACAGCCAGGAAAGAGTTTCCTGCAAATATGCGGGATGATGAAATAAAGCAGATGATTGAATTCAGGCGCAAATTTCCTACTTACAAATCGTATGCAAAGGCTACAATGGACAGCCTGCTTACGCCTGATGAACTAAACGGCGCCCTTGTTTTATCTGCCAGCAATTTTAAGAGCTGCTTTATACGTAACGATGGTAACGGGCAATTTAGCATGGTACCCCTGCCCGCACAGGCCCAGTTCAGCAGCCTGTTTGGCATGGTAGCTGAAGATGTTGACGGCGATGGTAACCTTGATGTTGTAATTACAGGTAATGACTATGGTACTGATGTAAGTGTTGGACGTTATGATGCGCTGAACGGCCTTGTATTAAAGGGCGACGGGAAGGGCGGATTTACCCCTCTTTCAATTTTACAAAGCGGTATTTTTATACCGGGTAACGGCAAGGCGCTTGTAAAATTAAGTAATAATAAGGGCCAGTGCCTGCTGGCTGCATCGCAAAACCGCGGTCCGCTAAAAATGTTTTTGTTAAAGGAAAGTATGCAAAAGCTGCCGGTAAAAGCGGATGATATTTACGGCATACTTACACTTAAAAACGGCCACAAAAGAAAGGTTGAGCTTAATTACGGGGCAGGTTTTTTATCACAGTCTGCACGGTTTTTAAATATTGATGCCGCTGTACAAGCTGTTGAAATTGTTAATGCCAGAGGCGATAAAAGAGCCGTTGCGATACCGACCGGTGCAAAATAGCATTATTTGCCGGGGTGTTGGTTTTAACGGCTAATTTCTGCCTGGCTGTGCCCTGCCACCGGCTTTACGCAATTGTTGCAGCAATGCTTTAAGATCTTTTGGAATGGCCGCTTCAAAGGAATAAGGTGTGCCGTCCATCTCAAACTTAAGTTGCCAGCTATGCAGTGCCAGCCTTGCCAGGACAGGTCTTTCGCTTTCCTCTTTTTTTGACAGTTTATAATTGCGTTTAATAGCAGAAAGATAGAGCGGTGTACCGTCTCCGTATAATTCATCGCATACAATGCTATGCCCGGTATGCTGCATGTGCACGCGAATTTGGTGTGTGCGGCCTGTGTGTATGCGAAAACAAACCCATGAAAAAGCGCCAAAAGTTTCTATTACTTCATATTCAGTAACAGACGGCTTGCCCTTTGCATGGGTAATCATTTTGCCATTGTTTGCGGGGTGCTCTGCAATAGGGGCATCTATAATGCCCGTTGCCGGCGTAACAATGCCATGTACAAGGCCAAGATATTTTTTTGAAACCTCCCTGCCCTCAAATTGTTTTGAGAGATGTTGATGTGTTTCTTTATCTTTTGCAAATACAATTACACCACTGGTGCCTTTATCAATACGGTGTATTGTATAAATGTCGCCGTATTGCTGCTTCAGCAGGTCTTTTAACGAGGGTTCACTTTGCACCCTGTCGGGTATGCTAAGCATACCGGCAGGTTTGTTTACAACAATAAAACGGCCGTTTTCAAAAATAATTTCCATCTGCACTAACGCTGTTAATAATAATTACTGGCTGCCGGTAATGTTAACCGGCAGTCTCATTACTGCCCGCCTGCTTATTTTTTCGCACAAAGCCCTGGTTTAAATATTTAAGCAGCCTTATTTCTTTTTCATTAAGCAGCCGACATTTCCCGCGGTCAACATTCTTCTTGGTAAGGTTTGCAAACATCACCCTGTCAAGGCCTTTTACATCATATCCAAGATGTTCAAACAGCCTGCGCACAATCCTGTTACGGCCACTGTGAATTTCAATACCTACAATAGTTTTATCTTTTGCATCAGCATACGCAAGCGAGTCCGCCACAACAAAGCCATCCTCAAGCGTTATACCGGTTAATATGGCATCAAAATCTTTTTTAACCAATGGCTTGTCAAGCTTTACCTCGTACACTTTTTTTACTTCAAAGCTTGGGTGCGTAAGCTTTTGTGCCAGTTCTCCGTCATTGGTTAGCAATAATACGCCGGTGGTATTCCTGTCAAGCCTGCCAACAGGATAAATTCTTTCTTTTGTTGCGTTTTTTACAAGGTCAAAAACAGTTTTTCTTCCTTCGGGGTCTTTAGCGGTTGTAATATAATCTTTAGGCTTATTCAATAAAACATACACAAGGTTATGTTGTAAAACAAGCAGTTTGCCGGCTGCTTTTATTTTGTCGGTGGCAGCAACCTTAAATCCGGGCTCGTACACAACAACACCGTTTACGCTTACCTTGCCCTGCTTAACCATTTCGGCTGCTTCGCGTCTTGCGCATACACCTGCATGTGCAACAAACTTGTTTAAAGGCATTAGGTCATTATTTGTAACGGGTGCCTGCAAAGGCTTAACTGTATTACTAACTTTACCAGCCTTTGGCTGTATTTTTTTAGTAATGTTTATAGCGCTGCCGGTATGTGCCGTTGTTGCATACTGCTTTTTATTTTGTTGCCGGGTGTTACTGTTAACATTACGTTGTGTACCAAACCCTGCTTTTTTGTGTGCAGTGTTTTCTGTAACATTGCTTTTGCCGTTACGTTTTACAGGCAACGGTGAAGTATTGTAGTTTGCTTCGCGTTTTTTTTGCCTGAATGCTTCGCCTGCTTCACGCGCTTCTTTTTTAAGCTTTCTTTTTTCCTGGCGTATCATTTCTTTTTTTCGTGCGCCGGTGGGTTCAGGTTTAATAAACTTTTCAAATGCATGTTTGCTCATTGTGTATTGTATTTGCTGTTTTTCAACAGGGCTGTAAAATTACGTAATTTGTAACGAATTGATATTTAGTTGATATTTCTGCATCGTACGGCCTTTTTAAGACTTATAAATATGCACACGGCAGTTGTAAGTAATAAAAAAATGATTAAATAAGTAATATTACTTTTTAATATTATCAATAAAACTGTACTTTACCAGCTTGATGGCATCCGGCCCTGTGAAATTGTTAGTACAATTTAACGTATGTTGATGACCAATCCAATCCAAAATATCCAGAATGAAGAATATTATAAGTTGGTTGCTGATAATATTAACGACCTGGTAGCGCTATATTCCCCTGGTGGCATTCTTGACTATATATCACCTTCTATTTACAGGATACTTGGATACGACCCCGGCTCGCTTACAGGTAAAGTACCCATAGACATTATACACCCTGATGACCATTACTGGCTTGAATATAAGTTTGCGTTAAACAAACCCGCACAACCTGCAATAGTATATTTTGAGTACAGGCTTAAGCATATTAGCGGCCGCTGGATTTACTTTGAAAGCTACCGTAACCCAATTTACGACGATAACGGCAGGCTGGTGAATATACTGGCTGTATGCCGTGACATTTCGGCCAGGAAGCAGGCTGAACAGGCACTGCGCGAAAGCATGGAATACTACCGTATGCTGGCCGATAACATTATTGACATGGTGGCCGTTTACAAGCCGGACGGTACCACAGTGTATGTATCGCCCTCCTGTTATTCATTGCTTGGTTATACACCGGACGAACTGCTGGGTAAAAAGCTGTCTGACTTTGTACATCCCGGAGACCTTATTAAGTTTCGTGACGATGTGCGGCAGAAAGCTTTTAAAGGGATTGAAAAATTTGTTACCGAGGCAAGAGTGCAGCACAAAAACGGGTACTGGCTTTATTGCGAAACAACCACCAAAGCCATGCGGGGCGCCAATGGCAGGGTACACTCATTTGTTTGCACAACACGCGATATCTCCGAATGGAAATCTGCACAGGTAGCATTAAAAGAAAGCGAAGAAAAGTACCGCAGCCTTGTTGAAACATCTGATGCAATGATTGCTATTGTTGATACACTGGGCCGGTTCCTGTTTGTAAACGATAAGCGCGCAAACTTTTTTAATGCCCGCAAAGAAGACATTGTAGGTAAAACAGTACACGACTTTTACGATAAACCTACGGCCGACGACTTTAACAGGCGCATACTAAGGGTTTTTGCTACAAGAGAAAATTACACCTACGAAGCGCTTACAAGATTGAATGGCAAAGAGTACTGGCTTAAGGTAACCATGCATCCTGTACTTAACTCCGAAGGAGAAATAAGCTCAATAATGGTAAGTACCAATGATATTACCGACAGCAAGCAAAAAGAAGAAACCCTTAGCAAGCAAAACGACGAGCTTAAACAGATTGCCTTTTTACAATCGCATATAGTCCGTTCTCCATTAACCAACATACAGGGTATAATTGCCCTGATGGAAGAAGGTGAGCTGAATACTGAGCAGGCGCAGTATTTCAATTTGCTTAAACAGGCTGCCGGCGCGCTTGACGACATACTGAAGGAAATTGTTGCACGTGCCGTTGTGGTAAGGCACCAGGTGCAGAATGCTGAGTAAAAGCTGAAAAAGCCATGAAACCCTCCTTAATATTGACTTAACTGACGGTTATCATAAATTTTTACGCATAGCTGTATATAACTTAGCGGGTAATCCCTTGGTTAAGGGCTTAAACCTTAAGTCAATTTTGTATTTTTTTCAACACTGATGGATAGTTTGAATAAGTGTGAAACCCATAGCGTACCTGCAGAATCAGCATGCAACTTTCTCGCATCCCTTACCCAAAGCGGGAAGCTTTACCGGATGCTGGCCGATAATATTGACGATATTGTAACGTTACACCAGTTGGATGGCACGGTTGATTATATTTCCCCTTCGGCACTAAGGGTAATGGGCCACACCCTGCAGGACACAAAGGCTAAGGGCGGCATGGCGTTTATACACCCTGCCGATGTTGAAACAGTAATGCAGGCCAATAAAACAGTGCTTGACGGTATGGAGCAGGCCAGTTTCTACGAGTGCCGCATAAGGCATGCCGATGGCCATTGGGTAACCTTTGAAAACCGTAACAGGGCTGTACGCGATGAAAGCGGTAAACTGGTAGGCATATTAACCGTTAGCCGCAATATAACGGCACGCAAGGCTGCAGAAGAACACTACCGTATGCTGGCGGAGAATATTACCGATATAGTGGCGTTGCTTACCATTGGCGGAAGGTTTGAATATATCTCACCTTCGGTGGAACGTTTGCTTGGGTACAGCCAGGATGAAGCAATTGCCCAAAACCCTTTTGATACAATACACCCTGATGATGTCCTGCCGTTAAAGCAGCATACTATTGACAGGAACCTTGAGGGTGAAGAAGGCAGCTTTAATGCCTACCGTGTAAAACACAAAAACGGGCACTGGGTTTATTTTGATGTTAAAAGCAAGCCGGTAGTTGACAGCAAGGGCCGCATCACCCATATTTTAAAGAGCTCAAGAAACGTAACTGAACGCGTGCTGGCAGAGCAGGCCCGCACAGCAAGTGAACAGCAGTACAAAATGCTGGCCGACAATATTGTTGACCTGGTAGTGCTGCTAACGCCCGACTTCAGACGGCTGTATGTATCACCCTCTTCGCTGGCATTAACCGGGTACACCCCCGCAGAAATGCTGGCTTCCACACCAGAGCAGATTATTGACCGGCATGACATTAAGCGTTTTTACGCGGCCGTACAAACACTTCACAAAGGCGCCGGTAAGGTAGAACTGTCCTACTGCATCAAACACAAAAAAGGCCATCTTGTATTTGTTGAGTCGGTTATAAAAGCCATAAGAAACGATGCCGGCCAGCTAATCAACCTGCTGGGTACCACCAGGGATATTACTGCACAGCACAATACTGAAAAAGCATTACGTGAAAGCGAAGAACACTACCGTATGCTTGCTGATAACATTGTTGACCTGGTAATATTACTTACCCCCGGTTTTAAACGTGTGTACGTTTCACCTTCCTGCTTTGCGCTCACCGGTTACACACCGGAGGAGTTTATGCATACTACCATGGAGGATATTATTTACGAGGACGACCTGCCTGCCTTTTCTGCCCGGCTTAAATCAACCATCTTTAACGGTGATGACCAGGTATTAATTTCAACCCATATTAAGCATAAAACCGGGCGGCTGGTGTATGTTGAGTCCACCGTAAAAGCAATACGCAATGCCGGCGGACAACTGGTGAACATACTGTCAACCATACGCAACATAACAAAACAGCAGGAAGCCGAAACCGCGTTACGCAATAGCGAGGAACTGTACCGCATGCTGGCTGATAACATGTTTGATATGCTGATATTGTACGGCCCCTACCTGCAAAAGCTGTACGTATCACCTTCCTGCCGGCAGCTAACAGGCTATACTCCTGCTGAATTAATGTTACTGCCTGCCGGCGGCCTTGTGTACCCGGGCGACCGTGAACAGTTTTCAGCAAGTGTGCTGGAAAATGCCAAAGCCGGCAACGACAGGTTTGTGCTGGAGCACCGCTTACTGATGAAAGACGGAGGCTGCCGTTATTTCTCATCGGTATTCTCTATTGTACGCGATGCAGGCGGCGCCCTTAAAAACATCATCGTAACCTCCCGCGACATACATGCACAAAAAACAGCGCAGTTTAATCTTGCCAAAAGCGAGGAGCAGTACCGCATGCTGGCCAATAATATGCTGGATATGCTGGTACTTACTGATGCGCAGTTTAACAGGCTGTATGTGTCTCCCTCTGCCTTGCATGTTACCGGTTACACTGCAGAAGAGTTGTTGGCCAGCCCGGCGCTTGATATTATTCACCCGGGCGATATTGAGTCCCTGCGGTGCCAGGTGCTGCACAGCGCCCGGCAGGGCACAAAAGGCTTTAACTGCCGGTTTAAAGGTGTTCACAAATCGGGCAGGGTTATGTACATGTCTGCCTTTATCGGCTTTATCAGGAACCAGTCTGGCCAGCTCACCAACATTATGTCCACCTCAAGAGACATTACTGCTGAAGTGAATGCGCAAATGGCGCTTGCCGAAAGCGAAGAAAAATACCGCAGCCTGGTGGAGGCCTCCGAAAATATCATCCTTATTATGGATGAAAACGGCAAATACCTTTTTGCAAACTCCCTTGCCTGTAACTACGTACGCGCGCCCTTGCGTGATGTGCTTGATAAAACCATTTACCACTTTTTTGACCGGCAAACCAGCGATTTTTATGTTGATAAAGTACGCACTGTTATTAATACAGGTAAAGGCACCTCGTTTGAATACCTCATGAAGGTTATGGAGCACAACGTTTACCTGCGTAATACCCTGCACCCCATTTTTAACGCGTCGGGCAAGGTGTACGCGGTAATGCTTAGCCTGGTTGACCTTACAGAGATAAAAAACTACGCCGAAAAACTGCGTAAACAAAACGAAGAGCTTAAAAAAATTGCTTACCTGCAATCCCACATAGTAAGGGCGCCACTGGCCAATATTGAAGGCATCCTGAACCTTATTGACGAAACCGCTATGAGCGCAGAAAACCTTGCGCTGCTGCAAATGCTTAAAAAATCGGCTTTACAGCTTGATGGTGTTGTAAACCAGGTGGTGCAAAAAGCCATTCATATAAAGCACCAAACAGAAGCATAAATTAAAATATCCGTGCGGTATAAAACTTAGTACTTCCAACCTCGTAAATGGCACTTAACCTTTATTGGCTAACTGCCCGCAGGCCGCATCAATATCTTTGCCCCGGCTGCGCCTTAAACGTGCATTAACACGGTGGGCTTCAAGGTATTGCATAAACTTTTGTACGGCATCCTCTTCAGGTTTGGCAAAACTGGCATTATCAATAGGGTTATATTCAATAATGTTCACCAAATCGCAGGGCACCTGGCGGTAAATCTTTATAAGCTCATCGGCATCTTTCTGGCTGTCGTTAAAATTTTTAAACAGTATGTACTCAAACGTAATTTCGTTGCCGGTTTGTTTGTAAAAGTAGTTTAACGCATCCACCAGTTCTTTAAGGCTGTTGGTTTCGTTAATAGGCATTATCTCGTTACGTTTTTTATCGTTGGCAGCATGCAGGCTAAGCGCCAGCTTAAAACGCACCTGGTCATCGCCTAATTTACGTATCATTTTGGCCACGCCGGCGGTGCTTACCGTAATACGGCGGGGGCTCATGCCCAGGCCGTCATCGGCGCTAATCCGTTCA
Organism: Chitinophagaceae bacterium; assembly: GCA_035547455.1. GTDB lineage: Bacteria > Bacteroidota > Bacteroidia > Chitinophagales > Chitinophagaceae > JABDFW01. Next base: position 1,610 of record DASZUX010000269.1, on the reverse strand, counting down.
ATGGCACGCAGTACATTGTTATAATTCAGCAGCGGCTCACCCATGCCCATAAACACAATATTGCTCAGTTTTTTGCCGTAATGCTTTTCGCTTTCTGCATTTATAAGTGCCACTTCATCATATATCTCGTCGTAGGTAAGGTTGCGCTTGCGCTCCATATAACCCGTAGCGCAAAATTTGCAGGTCAGGCTGCAGCCTACCTGGCTGCTTACACAGGCCGTTTTACGTTCGTCGGTAGGTATAAGCACACCTTCAACATAATGGCCGTCAAACGTTTTAAAACGCGTTTTAATGGTGCCGTCTGCGCTTACCTGCGTGGTGTTCACCCCCAGCGCAGGCAGGCTAAAATCAGCCGCCAGCTTTGCCCTTAAATCCTTGCTAAGGTTTGTCATATCGTCAAAGCTGCGGGCATGTTTTTTCCAAAGCCATTCGTACACCTGCTTTGCGCGAAATTTTTTATCTCCCGCCTGTATAAAATACCCTTCCAGTTCCTGTAAGCTCAAATGCCGTATGTTCTTGCGCTGCATATCAGTCATCCTGCAAAGATAGCCCGTAGCAACGGGTTTTCTGTATTAAACGTGGCTTCAAATCTGTACCCCGCCATCCCGGGCCGCCGTAAAAGCAGCTTTTGCCTCGCCACGGTGGAAAAAGGGAGGAAAGCAAAAATGCTTAACCAATTCATTACCAGATAATTATTTCAAAGACCTTTTGTTTTTTTATCCAATTGCTTAATGCTTGTAACCGGGCGGCTACGCACATTACCTGCTACCAAATACTGTACGGGTTTGTTTTAGGCGGTGGTGCCGGTGGGGGCGGCGCGGCCGGTTCCTTTGTTCCGGCGCCTGTATTTTCATGCTTCCGGTTTTCAGCGCCGCCATCCGCGGTGCCGTCCTCATGCTGGCTACCTGCTTTAACCGTACCTGTACTTCCCGGCGTACCTGCCTCGTCCCCGCTTTCCGGGCCGCAGTCTTCCATATTTCCCGGTACCCCTTCTTCGCTGTTCCAGGTATCATCCTCCACCCATCCCGGCGATTTTATTACTACCGGCGGCTCACCTTCATTAAGGTTAAGCGTAATTTTCCAGTCCTCGTCCTGCCGTGCCTGTTTGGCGTCAATACCGTGGTTAACCTTCAGGTCGTAAATAAGCGCACGTGTATTACTTTCGCCGTTTACCAGCGCATGCATTTTGCGGCACATTACCACAAAACGGATTTTCTTAAAAATGGCACGGTAGTTTTTATTGTCCTCGTATTTTGCAAGCTCTTCCTCGCCAATGTCCAAAAACAGGCAAAAGCCCTCCAGGGTATAAATAATTTTTCTCGGCACCTGCACTAATTTATCCCGGTAGCGCACGGTTTCAATGTTTTCATCGCATTGTTTGCGGTATTCTTCAAATTTCGCCTGCACCTGTGCAGGCTGTAAACGGTAAGGCATAAAATGAATATTTACACCTATAAATAGAAAAAGGAGGGGGGTGTCCGCTTTTTTGGAAGAAATTTTTAAAAAAATAGCACTTCAGGTTAACATTTTTATCCTTAGGTGTAAGGTATTCTCTCCAAAAATCCTGACCTGCGGCAATTTGCACAAAGATATTTTTTCTAAATTTTAAT
>DASZUX010000268.1:0-3374 GCA_035547455.1 Chitinophagaceae bacterium | reverse complement strand
AGCATACGAAACAAAAATCGGCCGCGGTACTTTTACTGCATTTGCTGCGGCAGGCGTAGCTTTTCCGGCCACAAATTACATTGCAGATTTCCTGCCCCTTTCAATTGGCCTGCACAGCACCAATGTTTCGGGACGTATTATTGCTGACTATGACCTGGGCAATTTTTTTGTAACCGCATCAGGCACCTATACGTACAGGAATAATATTACAATTGACCGCACATCGTACTATACCACAGAAATGCACCTTACTAATGAGGTGGAAATGCCTGATATGGCCATGGAACAGTTACGTACAGGCTACAGGAGCAGGTGGTGGCGTTTAGAGGCAGTGGTTGATAATATGACAACATTGGGTGGTTTTGACATACGCAGGAATGATATGCCTTTTCCCAGCAATAAGATGAACTCAACCGATGCGGGCGTTTTTGTTAAATACACACTTAAGAAAATACCTGCACTTTCATTTTCTGCAGATGCTTCATACGTGCTTGCAGGCAGAAATGTCGGTCAATCAGCTATGGTTGGCGGCGGCGTATATTATGTGCTTGACTTTAATTCCAAAAAACCTTCTAAATAATTCTATATGCGAAAGCTGACTCTTTACATAACTTATAATATTGCTGTATTGGCTTTAATGGCAGGCTGCTCTAAAACAATCTCGAACAGAACAGATAATATAGTGCAGTTAAGCCCTTCTAATACAGATATTGATGCGGGGCAGTGGAAACCTGTATTATTATCCCGGCCAGATACATTTTACGTAGCGGCCCCGGCTACTGTAAATGCGCCCGGTTATGTTTCAGAATTAAATGAAATAAAAAGTGCACAACAAAACCTGTCGGATGAAAGAAAAGCCATTATAAAATACTGGAGCGCAGGTGCTGTATTACGCTGGAACGAAATTTTAAGGGAGCTGGTTGCCAAATACAACTTGCCGCCTTACCAAAATGCAGACGGGTCGTATCCTACACCCAGTTCGCTGTACCCGTTTGCATATCCCCAGTTTCCCTTTTCTAACCCGCCCTACGCAGCAAGAGCCTTTGCTTATGTAAGTGCGGCGGAATACGATGCGCTTGTAGCGGCATGGCATTATAAAAAACTATATAACCGTGCTGCACCTTATAAAGTTGATTCAAGCATTAACGCCCTGGTGCCAAGAAGCGATTTGCCCGCCTATCCATCAGAAGATGCGGTACTGACCGGTGTAATGGCAGAAATGATGAAGGCGCTCTTCCCCACGGAAATTGATTATATACAGCAAAAGGCGATGGAAGCAGAGAACTACCGTATTTGGAGTGGGGCTAATGTGCGCAGCGATATTGTGGCAGGAGAAGCATTGGGCAAGCAGGTGGCAAGTGTGTTTATGGCAAGGGCAAAGGCCGATAATGCAGGTAAAGCAGTAGGCACACCAGGCCAGTGGCTTGGGCTTGAAACCAAAACCGCTGCAAAAGGGGAAACTCCATGGTATAGCCTTGAGGTGCCAAAGCGCAACCCCATGCTGCCATTTTTTGGAGGAGTAAAACCATTCTTATTCGATTCTGCAACAGTAGTAGCCTTAAGGCCTGGCCCACCGCCATCAACTAACAGCGAGCAGATGAAAAAAGATGTTGCAGAAGTGCATGAGTTTGTTAAGAATCCTTCCCGTGAGCACATGCGTATAGTGCAATATTGGGCGGATGGCATCGGTACTTACACACCACCGGGCCATTGGGATGCGATAGCCGCAGAGGATTTTGTAACAAAAAATTACAGCGAGGTAAGATGGGCACGCAATATGGCCCTGCTGAATATGGCCCTGATGGACGCAGCTATTGTGTGCTGGGATACGAAATATTATTACTATAACCCGCGCCCGTCTCAAATGGATACTGGCATTAAAACACTTACCGGCATACCTAATTTTCCGTCTTATATCTCCGGGCATTCTACGTTCAGCAGCGCTGCTGCGGCCATATTGGCGCATTTAGTGCCTGAAAGGGCCACTGCATATTTAGCTATGTCCGACGAGGCCGCAATGTCAAGATTATATGCAGGTATACATTACCGCGTTGACTGTACTGTTGGTTCAACTGTGGGAACAAACATAGGCAATTATGCAGTTAAACGTGCCATGACAGATGGGGCAGAATAACAAGCTTTTTTCATACTACTAATAACAAGCGACAAAAACGCTGCGATTCTTCGCGGCGTTTTTTTAAAAAAAGATTTTGAAAACTATATTATGAAGAAATTAATGCTGGTGCTGTTTTTGATAGTGCTGAAAACAGGCATTAATATAAAAGCGCAGCACCGTAACAATAATAAAGATACATTCATTGTTCACATACTTGACAGTGTAACTGTTACTACTATTCTTAAAAACAGTGCACCTTCATATTTGCACGATACTTACGGGGCTGAAGTGTTTGCAGGCAAAAAAACGCATGAGGTGGCACTGGATGCTTCTGATGCAAATCTTTCCCAAAACCTTGCACGCATGGCATTCGCCAAAATTCCGGGCCTGGTTATTTGGGAAATGGATGGCGCAGGCACGCAGGTAAATGTGGGTACGCGCAGTACCGATGCACACCGCTCAATAGAAATGAATATGCGGCAAAACGGGTATAACACCAACTCTGATATATTTGGTTATCCTGAAGATCACTATACACCGCCCATGCAGGGTATAGAGGACATACAATTGGTGCGCGGATCAGCCGCCCTGCAGTTCGGCAGCCAGTTTGGCGGCATGATGAATTATATTATGAAACGCGGGGACGGCACAAAACCATTTGCTGTTGAAAGCGAACAAACGACAGGCTCAGGCAATTTTTTTAACTCGTTTAATGCCATAGGGGGCACAAAAGGCGGGATAAATTACTACGCTTACTTCGATAGCCGTTACGGCGACGGCTGGCGGCCAGATGCCGCATTTAATTATCATGCATACTATGCTGATGTTAACTATGCCTTTAACAGCAGGGTAAGCATTGATGTGCAGTTTTCGCGTATGGATTATGTACAGCAAATTGCAGGAGGGCTAACTGATGCGGAGTTTAAAAAAAATGCACGGCAGTCTACGCGTGCAAGAAATTTCTTTAGCCCGGAAATAAATATACCGGCTGTTACCTTTAAATATGCGCAGGGCAACACCCAGGTACAGGTACAGGCAAATGCCATATTCGGTCAGCGCAACAGCGTACAGTTTATAAACACACCCGACATAAAAGACACGTTTAATACAGCCATCGGCAGCTATAATCCCCGCCAGGTTGACCGCGATTATTATTCAGGCTTTAACCTTGAGGCACGCGTATTACGTCACTATAATATTGGCAAAACAGGTGGTACGCTGGCGGCAGGTATAAAGGTGTTGTCGCAGGAAACAAAAC
>DASZUX010000267.1:0-2596 GCA_035547455.1 Chitinophagaceae bacterium | reverse complement strand
CAAAATGTGTGTCCTTAAGGATAACCGGAACGTATTGCATGCATTCTTCTAACCAAATTTGGTACCTGGTAGCACGCTCGCTGAGTGAGGAAACTTCTCCTGAAGAGGAGAAATTATTGTCTGCCCTGTTGCAGCAAAATCCTGCGTTATACCAGCAATATTTAATACTAAAAAGTACATGGGCAAACGGATTGAAAGAAAGCGAACCAGGCACCACGCACGGCGACAAAAAGCTTTCACGCATTTTGCAGTTAGCCAAAATACAGGAAGTTTTACAGGCAACGGGGGAAGCCCCCCGCCGCCAGCGGCGTATTAAAAAAAGAAAGCTGGTAATAAAGGTTATTATGTACGCATGCCTGGCCGGCTTGTTTGTGGGCGGCTGGTTTATAGTAAAACGCACACCACAACAGGTAAGCAATATTGCCTTACACGACCAGCGCCAATATAGCAGGACAGTGGCCACACAAAACGGCAGCCGCAGCAGGACCGTTCTGCCCGATGGTACTACTGTATGGCTTAACGCCGGCTCCAAACTTTTATATGACAGCAATTTTGCAGGCCCTACCCGCGATGTAAAACTGGAGGGCGAAGCTTATTTTGATGTAACCAAAAACCCATTAAAGCCATTTATTGTTCATACAGGCGGCATAAACATAAAGGTGCTGGGCACCGCATTTAACGTACGTTCTTACCCGGAAGATAAAACTGTGGAAACCACCCTTATAAGGGGGCTTGTACAGGTAACGCGTAACGACCAGCCACAGCAAAAGCCAATTTTCCTTCATCCTGATGAAAAGCTTGTGGTTGATAAATACATTGACGACGCCAGTAACATTACCGCGGTAAAACCAGCAGGCACTACGCCGGTTTTTAAGTTAGCGCGTTTAGACAGCCTAAGCAATGAAACTGAAAGGTTAGAAACAGCATGGGTGTATAACAGGCTTGAATTCAGGGGCGACGATTTTGAAGCTTTGGCAACAAGGCTGGAGCGCTGGTATAATGTGAGCATTGTTTTTGAGGATGAAAAAGTAAAGCAGCTAACATTTAACGGCTCTTTTGAAAATGAAACGGTTGAACAGGCTTTTGCAGCCTTGCAAACTGCTGTGCCATTTAACTATACCATACACGGGAATGAAATAAGAATAACAAGCATAAAAAAATAATGAAAACTAAAACTATTGAGACAAAACCAAACAGGCACGTATTAATTATTCCCCGTTTTTAAATAATTGGGGCAAAATATGCACAGAATGAAATATTTATTAATCCACCAAAACAACCTGCATCCCAAATAAAAAAAGGAAACGGAGAATGTTGGCGCATCCTCCGTTATAAGCAGGTTAATGCTTAAAACCAGCCTTGGCGGGCTGGCATTTTATAACCTTCAATTTCTAAAATATGAAAATTTTGCTAACGGCTAAAAAAAAGCCGTTATTATCTAAAGCATTGCTGATTATGAAGCTTTCCACAGTGCTGCTTATATGCTTTACGCTGCAGGTTTCAGCAAAAGGGTTTGGCCAAAACAAACTAGACCTGCAATTTAAAAAAACAGAGATTGCTACTATTTTAACTACTATTGAAAAGGCAACCAGTTACCGTTTTTTATATGATAACAGCCTGAAAGAAATACGGCTGAAGATAAATCTTGATGTTAAGGACGCAGATGTAAAACAGGTGCTTGACGAGATGTTTAAAAACACCGGCCTTGGCTACCAGTTTATGGGCGATAACCTTATAGTTATAAAAGAAAATGACGACCCGCAGGCTGGTACACAAGTACAATCAGCTATAACAGGCCGCGTATTAGGCGACAATAATACACCGCTGCAAGGTGTGTCGGTACAAATAAAAGGCACCACCAGGGGTACTACCACTAATGAGCAGGGGGTATATACAATTAACGCTTCAGAAAATGACACGCTGGTATTTTCTTTTGTTGGGTACGAGCCACAGGAAATAGCCGTTGCCGGTAAAACCGAAATTGATGTTACACTCGCGCTTTCAACACAATCTCTTGCACAGGTGGTAGTTATTGGTTATGGCACGCAAAAAAAGAGAGACCTTACGGGTTCTATAGCCGTAATAAGCGGGGATGATGTAGCCAAAATGCCTTCTACCAACCCGGTAGCATCGCTGCAGGGACGCGTAGCAGGTCTTACCATTGTTAACTCCGGCCAGGCCGGTTCGGCACCTACAGTAAGGATACGCGGTGTAAACTCTACTAATAATTCTGACCCCCTGTATGTTGTTGATGGCATTTTACAAACAAATATTGATTACCTGAACCCTGCCGATATTGAAACCATCGAGGTTTTAAAAGATCCTTCATCAATTGCCATATATGGCTTACAGGGCGGTAATGGTGTTATAATAATAACTACCAAACGCGCCAAAAGAGGAGAAACAAATATAAACTTTACTACAAACGTTGGCGTTCAGCAGGTAAACAACAAAATAAAAGTAGTTGATGCCGCTGGTTTTAAAAAGTTGTATGCTGAACAATTGGCCAATATTGGCGCACAGCCGTTTGACTTTAGTAATTATACCGCCAACACTAACTGGCAGGATGAAATATTGCGGTCTGCGGTAATTAACA
>DASZUX010000266.1:0-1814 GCA_035547455.1 Chitinophagaceae bacterium | reverse complement strand
CATCAAATACAAAATCACTTACCGTCCCTTTAGGAAATCCCTCCCATTGCTTTAATATCTTACCATTTTCATTCAGCAGCAGCGTTAAGGGAAAACTACCGCCTGCATTGTATTTGTCAGCCAGTTGGTCGTTTATTTCTTGCTGCTTTGCAGGTAACTGGTTTTTTTTAAGGCGGGGAAAATCGGCATTTACCATTACCAGTGTGGTATCGGCAAATTTTGAAAACTCATCGCTTTCAAGCACCTCTTTATGCAGGCGTATGCACGGCCCGCACCAGTCTGATCCGGAAAAGTTCAGCAGTATATGCTTATGCTGGCTTTTGGCAAGCTGTTCTGCTTCCTGCAGGTTATAATGCCAGCCGGTAAACGAACAAAGTATTGCCGCTAAGGGTAAAAACAACAGTATCTTCATAAAAAGGGCTTTGTAAATAAATGTGGCTGCTATTGATTGTCTTATTAATAACAACGCACTTAAATTTGCAGGGGTTTACCTTGTTTTGCAGTAAAAGGCAGTCTTTAACGTTTTGTTGTGTGTATAGTGCAAACCCGTTTTTTTATTATTCCCGCGGCTGCTTGTAACTGTTTTTACGCTTAAATACACGTATGTGTATAATAGGCGTGAAAAAAACTATATTTCTTTTTGGTATTTCGCTGCTTTTTACGACCTTTGCCGTCCCAAAAAATAGTACGCCCATTAAACCGGGCACAAATACCGGGGTTAAAATTTACAGTCATGGCAAGAGTATGTCAGGTTACAGGAAAAAAGCCCGTTACTGGTCACACTGTTTCTCACTCAAACATTAAGACCAAACGCCGTTTTTTGCCCAATTTGCAAACCAAGCGTTTTTTCTTTGCTGAAGAAGACCGCTGGGTTACGCTTAAAGTTTCTACCGAAGCTATCAGGACCATCAATAAAAATGGTTTGGCTTCTGTTATTAAACAATTGAGGGCTAAAGGAGAGAAAATTTAACACGCACATTTTAAATTGTTTATACAATGGCAAAAAAAGGAAGCAGGGTGCAGGTAATTTTAGAGTGCACTGAGCATAAAGCAAGTGGACAGCCCGGTACCAGCCGCTACATAACCCAGAAAAATAAAAAGAATACTCCTGAGCGCCTGGAGCTTAAGAAGTATAACCCCATATTAAAGAAAGTTACTGTTCATAAAGAAATTAAATAGTCATGGCAAAAGCAGCTTCAAAAAACGCTAAAGTAAAAGACCAAAAGGCAGCAGCCGAAGCTAAAAACTGGACTAAGGTTATTAAGGCTGTACGCAGCCCCAAAACCGGCGCCTATACCTTTAAGGAAGCCATTGTGCACAAGGATAAGGTAAAAGATTTTTTGGCTGAGAAATAGGGCCGCGGTCAATGTAAAAGTATTACCAGAAAGCTATCTCTGCAAGAGGTGGCTTTTTTGCATTTTCGGCAAGCAGGCGGCAAATAAGTAATTAAGCTTGCCAATTTCTAAAATATGCAGCCTGCACTTACCAATCTGCAATATCTTCACCCGATTAAATTATAAGCATAGCGATGAGCTTTTTAGGAAAACTGTTTGGTAAAAAAGAAAAGGAAAGCCTTGACCAGGGCCTGCAAAAAACACGCGCCGGCTTTTTTGACAAAATAGCCCGGGCTGTGGCAGGTAAAAGTACGGTTGACGCAGAGGTGCTGGATAACCTGGAAGACGCACTTGTTAGCAGCGATGTAGGTATTGATACTACTATTGAAATAATTAAAAAGATTGAAGCGCGTGTAGCACGTGATAAATACGTAAACACCGCTGAACTTAACGGCATATTGCAGCAGGAGATTGAAGGCA
>DASZUX010000265.1:0-15006 GCA_035547455.1 Chitinophagaceae bacterium | reverse complement strand
TTTTGCCGGGCATAAGCATGATTGTTGCCACTTATGTATTGCTGACGATACTGCGTGATTTCAGGGACAATTTTTCAAACGAAATTTATACTGAAATAGGCTATGGCAACGATGCCTCTATTTTTACGATAACAGAAACCTGGGTATCGGTAATTGTGCTTGTGCTGATAAGCCTGCTGATAGTTGTAAAAAACAATATGCGGGCTTTTATAATTAACCATTACATTATCATTGGCGGGTACATACTGGCTTTAACAGCAACAGCCCTGTTTTTATATCATGCCATATCGCCAGTGCTGTGGATGACGGCGGTTGGCACCGGGTTATATCTTAGCTATGTGCCATTTAATGCTCTTTATTATGAACGCATGATTGCAAGTTACAGGCTTAGCGCTAATGTTGGCTTTCTTATGTACGTATCCGATTCATTCGGCTACCTCGGCAGTGTGGTGTTGCTGCTGGTGAAGGAGCTTGTAGGCATCAAACTTTCGTGGCTTAATTTCTTTACATATATTGTCATCATTATTTGCTGTATAGGCATTGTTGGAACTTTTATAGCGCTGCTGTACTTTAAACAAAAATATATTGCTGCACAAAAAAGTGCGCAAAAGCAAACAACTTATGCATAATAAAAGTGCGATTATTGTAGGCGCAGGCATAGTGGGCCTCGCCATGGCAAGAAGCCTTGCAGAGCGTGGCTATTCAGTTACGGTGTTTGAACGGAATGAAAAGGCTGTAGGTGCTTCCATAAGAAATTTTGGTATGATATGGCCTGTGGGACAGCCTGGTGGCTCCTTGTATCAACGTGCGCTTACCTCAAAAGCTATATGGCAAAAAGTGTGCAGCGAAGCCGGTTTGTGGCGTGATGAAGTGGGTAGCCTGCACCTGGCTTATACTGATTTGGAACTTACCTGCATGCAGGAATTTGCAGAAGCAAATAAGGGCATACGCCCCGTTGCAGCTATAACAGCGGCCGAAGCGCTGCAAAAAAGCGAAGCAGTTAACCCCCGTGGTTTAAAGGGCGCTTTGTGGAGTGCAGATGAAATGATTGTTGAATCGCGCGTGGCTATACAAAAATTGCCTGCCTATCTTTCAGAAAAATACGGCGTTGAGTTTTATTTTAATACGGCCATATCGGCTATACAATACCCGTCAGTATATTCGGGAAAAGAGTGCTGGAGTGCAGATGAAATATATATATGCAGCGGCGCCGATTTTGAAACACTGTACCCGGAAGTGTTTGCCGAAAACAATTTTACAAAGTGCAAATTGCAGATGATGCGTATTGAAGCGCAGCAAAATAACTGGCGCATAGGCCCATCATTATGCGGGGGTTTGTCACTTATACATTACAAAGCGTTTGAAGCTGCTCAATCCCTGCCTAAGTTAAGGCAGTATTACCATGAAACACTGCCTGATTACATTAAATGGGGCATCCACGTAATGGTATCGCAAAACGGAGAGGGTGAGCTTACCATTGGCGACAGTCATGAATACGGTCTTGTACACGACCCGTTTGACCGCCACCATGTAAACAGGCTTATCCTGAACTACCTGCAGCAGTTTGCAGTGTTTAAAAACTGGAGCATTGCACAAAGCTGGAACGGTACTTACCCTAAAAAAACCGATGCCAAAACAGAGTTTATTTATACACCTGAAGATGGTGTTACTATTGTAAACGGTGTTGGCGGCGCAGGTATGACCCTAAGCTTTGGACTTGCTGAAGAAATTGCGGAAGGACGGCTATAAAATATAAATCCGGCATCCGCCCGTCAATACGGGATATACTTTTTAATAAGGAAGACGGAAGTGGTGCCGTATTGCTTTTAAATGCCGCCGAAAAAATGGGTCAGGTCTTCAAATCCCCATCCGGGTAAACGTCTGAAGGGCGTTTCTTCAATTCGCATAGCTGGTAATGTGCCAATGCCGGCCGCTTTTGTATTAGCCATTTTTGTTTATTTTACAAAGGCACATAAACTACACTGCCCTTGCGTGGGATATTGTGGATATTTAGCAACAAATTTGCCCTTATTTGTTTACTGACGTTAAATGACAATACCAGCAGGCGCTTGCATTGGCTATAAAAGAATAACTCTCTCCTGCATGCAACAAAACTGCAAGTATAGTGGTTAACCTTGCCTGGCGATGAAGGGCATTGTGGATGCTTCAACCAGGAAGACTCAAGATATCTTAACCTGCGCAAATACTTTTTATCGCTTGAGTTATAAATGCTTGACAAGCTTTTTTGGGAAATAAATAAAATATGGCATTATGCACGTTGCCGCTTGGTATGGTTTACGCACCAGGCAATGGTTTGTGAAATGGAACGGCCATTGTCTTCAAACACACGCTGTAAAACCTGCTGGCTTATGTTATATTTTTTTGACCAATAGGCAACTTCGGTGCTTTTATTGAAATTTACCTGTACGTTGGGGGTTAGTTTTTCTTTTACCGTCCGGCTCATATATATAAGTTTTATAGTTGGTATAAATTTGTTTTGATATACCTGTTCAAACGGCATGCCGGGTATTATGTTTTAGAAAAAAATGGTATTAACAAGGTTTTAGGGAAGAGAAAGCGAAAATAAAAATTCAACAGCCAGGGCCGCCAGTTTCATTCTTGTTTGTACAAAAGCATTTCTTTTTCAATCTTACCTTTTCCTTGTCATCACTTCTTTACATTTTCATCAAGCCAGTCGCCAATGGTTTGCAGGGCTTCGGGAGCAATGGTTGTCTCAATAGTGCCATACTCGGCAACTTCCCCGGTTACAGCGGGTTGCAGCAGGTGGTTAAGCCCTTTAAGTACAACGGTTTTATAATTAGGGTTCTTATTTGCTGTAAGTATGGAGTCAATCGCGTGCAGGTTTTGTGCAGCATCAACCTGCCTATCTTTATCGCCGTTTATGGCCAGCACCTTGCAGTGCACGTTTGCAAGGTCGGCAGCAAAGTTATGGGTAATAAAAAAGCGCATCCACGCAATGTTATACAGGCCGTCGTAAATTTCAAACAGCGGCTTGCCAATTATAGTGCTGTCGGTGGCATACAGGTTGTTTAATACGGCAGGTGTTTGCTGTTGCTTCCACTGCATGTACACTTTTTTAACATTCTCATGTAAAGCCATTATGTTGGCCGATTTGGCAAACTGTTCCAGCGCTATGGTATGCAATTGCTTAAAAGCATTAACGGCGTTGCTGTCTATGCCGGCCCTGCGCAGGCTGTGGGTATTCTGTTCCACGTTGGTAGCAAGGCCGCCAATAATGGGGCCGGCCCACATTATTATAAAATCAATACCCGGGTGTTTGGCTGCCACCATAGGGGCAATAACGCCGCCTTCGCTGTGGCCTGCCAGGCCCAGTTTATGCTTATCAACTTCGGGCCTCGTTTCAAGATAGGCAAGGCCTGCTTCCACATCATGGGCAAAATCTTCACTGGTCACTTCTTTTAAAGTACCGGTGGTTTTACCAATGCCGCGGTCATCAACGCGCAGTACGGCATACCCATGTTTTGTTAGAAAGTCGGCCAGCACGGCAAAAGGCTTATGGCCAAAAATAGTTTCATCCCTATCCTGCTGCCCGCTACCCGTTATAAGCAAGACAGTTGCAAAAGGGCCGCCGTTTTTTGGATACGTAAGAGTAGCACCAAAATGTACTGATTTAGCGGTATTATCATATTCCACATCTTCACTGTTGTAGTTAAATGGCGGTACCGGTGTTTGCGGTTTTGGCTTTTCGGTCACCGTTGGCTGGGTGCTGCGTGTAAAGGTTAAGGGCAATAGTGCGCCGTTTTGGTGCCATGTGCCGCGTAATGCAGCGCCTGCATGCAATACGCCTTTATATTCAATGCCGGCGGCCTGCATAGCCACAATAACACTATCGCCTGTAACTGTTACCTGCAGCGGCAGGTTTTTGGCATTTTGCGCCGGCACATCCATAAGGCCGGTGTAAGCGCCGTCAGTTTTTTTGTTAAGGTGAAAAATAATGGTAATGGTGTGGCCGGCATTTATATCACCCTGCCATGTACCCGTAAAATCGGCAGTTTGTGCGCTTGCCTGTGCGGCACATAATAATGCTGCAAGGCAGCCTGTTATTTTTCTCATGACTTTTTATCTCTTTTTTGAATGGATTTGTATGTTGTGTAGGAGTACACCACGGGCACAATCGCCAGGATAAATATGCAGCCCATCATAAAATAAGGCGCAATTTTCTCAGGTATAAAAAGGCTTACCCCGGCTATTATAATACCGCCAAAAAACCAAAGTTTACCGCCTAACTGGTGCGTAAGACGCCATGTTTCTTCGCTCTCCAGCGTCCATGGTGTGCGTATGCCTGCAAAATAATTGGGTTTAATGCTGTGCATTATATTGCCCATAAACGCAAAAAATAAACCCATAACTACAGGAAATATTTTAAAAAATTTAAAGGCCCCGCTTTGTGCTGCGCTTATGATTGAAAAGTTTATGGCGCATAATAACAGCACAACCGCCACCGCAATTTTGTTAAATGCCGGTGCTGAATATTTAGCTGTTTTTTTGGGATCAATATTGGGTAAAAAACGCATTAACAGGTATATAAGCATGCTTATACCGGCTGTTATTAACAGTATAAGCCACAGTTTATTTTTACTGCTAAAGCCATCAGCCTGGCCATTGTGGCCAAAATGGGTGGGCACAGTTGCCGGCAGGTTTTTAAATACATAAGCCAGGTATATAAATGGCAGCGCTATTATTAGAATGATGAACAGGTCTGCCGCGTGTAATTTAGGTTTCATGTACAAAGTTTTTTATTTATGCAAGCCCGGCGGGCATCGGTTTAGTTTTTATTATAGTTAGAATGATATGTAGTTAATAAGATGCTATTTCTTTTTTTTGGTAAACTGCATCATCCATTTCAGCATTTCATCCATTACAGTAGTATTGATGGAATAATATTGATACTGCCCTTCTTTTACCGCTACAACAAGGCCTGCCTGTTTCAGCAAGTCAAGATGATGGGATATGCTGGGCCATGATATATCAAACTCCGAGGCAATTTCCCCCGCCGTCATGTCCCGGTCTTTCAGCATTTCCAGTATTGCCCTGCGGGTAGGGTCATTCAGTGCCTTAAAAAGGATATTCAAACTATTAAATATTTAGACAAATATCTAAATACTTTTGCTATGCTCAAAAATATTTTATGATGAACGGTTGCGCGGCGCAGGCAACATACGTAGTTTTATTGCGGCAACTGCAAAAATTTATAACACAAAACACCACTTATGCCATTTGTATCGTTAACCAGGCTTAAGGTACGCTCAGTGTGGTACCTGCCCGGCTTTTTAGCAGCCAACGAGGCCTCGGTAAAATACCTCACGCGCACGCCAGGCTTTTTAAAGGGTACCGAACTGGTAGATAAAGGCCTTGTTTTTTGGACAGTTACTGCATGGACAGATGAGAAAGCCATGAAAACCTTTCGTAACAGCGAAGCTCACCGCAAGGCTATGCAAATGCTGCCGCGATGGTGCAGCGAAGCGGCCTATGCCCATTGGCTGCAGGATAATGATGTATTACCTGCACCTGCAGTACTACACGAAAAAATTATTACACAGGGTAAACTTACCAAAGTTCGCTATCCCTCTGTACGGCAGCAGCTCATGGCTTACCCGCCTGTACGGTGGGTAAAGCTCAGCAGGCCGCTGGTTAAAAATAGCCCTATATAACGCCATTTTCGTCTTCACCAAGACGGGAGAGTTCACCCTCGTCAAGGTCGTCGTTCTCACTGTGCAGGCTAAAGTCTGCATCCATGGCAATATCCCTTAATGCTTCTTCATGGGCCTCTGCCACATGTTCTTTTTTGGCGCGCCGATCCGTATCGGCTTTACGCTCATCCCATTTTTTAGGTTCCATGCCGTTATTTTAAATTAATTAAATGATATTTGCCATGCCTTCCCGCATGCATGCACCTCACCGTTCTTGTAGTGTGCTGCCCTGTTAGCCATTGCCTTTATTCATTTAAAATTACCTGTATGGTACAATCCTCCTTTGCTGTAAGCAAACGATCATCTTTGTTTAAAACCGTTCTGCAGGCGGGCCTTGTGGCAGGCACCATTGATGCGCTTTTTGCTGTTGCCGATTTTTTAATTACTGCCCGTGCAAACCCTGTAATAATTTTCTGGTACATAGCCAGTGGAGCTTTTGGCAGCGCGTCAAGCCCAAAGATATTAATAAATGCAAATATTATAACTCAAACGTTGTACGCAATTGCCGGGGTAGCTTTTCACTACTTCATTGCATTTGCTTTTATATGTATATTGATATTGGTATTCCCGCTGTTAAAAAAATGGTTACATAGCTTTGTAATAATAGCCGTTTTGTATGGCATTTTTGCCTGGCTGGTAATGAACTATATAGTTTTGCCCCTTGCTTTTGACGGCAAAATGCCGCTATATACGCTTAAAACAATGCTAAGTGTAAGCTACCTGATAATTGCCATAGGCTTTACCGGCAGCCTTTATGCAGCAAGGTTTTACAAGAAAGCGAAGCCAAAAATTAACCGATAACAGTTATCTAATATAAGGATGCATTATTAAGATTACCCTGCATAACACGGGCAATACGTAAAAACTATGCAATGGTTGCTTTAAAAAAAAGAAAAAAAATTTTGAAGAGCCAATAAACCAAAATAAACAACCGCCGTATAATCAGTATGTAGAATATGTTTTAAAACCATAGCCCCTACATAAAAATCTCTGCAGAGTGTTTTTATTGTTTTAATTATGGAAAAGAAAGTACATTTAGCGTATAGTAACCTTTGTGTAATACTTCTTATACCATAATGATTGCTTAACAATTTGTTTACCCAAACCTCACTTGCAATGAAAAAGACAACATTTGTCATGTTGCTGTGCTGCGCCGTGTGCTGCATGGCTAAGGCACAGGATATGGAAACATCAAATGCGCTCGGTTTGTCCGGTGCAGCGGGCTTGCAAAGCCCAGCATTGCCAGGCGGTATAATGTGGGCCCGTAAAAACAAGGGCAACATAGTTATACCCGGCTTTACGCACAAAAAGGCTTTTACCATTTTTGCAGGTACGGCCGGTGTTGGTGCAGATTTCCGGTACGGTATTTTACCCCGCCTTTCCGCAAGGATTGGCGCGGGCGTAACGCCAGTTAATGTACCCAACGCTTTTAAAATTAATACGTTTAACTCTAACATTGATTTAAACGTAAACTTTACTAACGTACACCTAATTGCTGATTTGCAGCCATTTGCCGGCAGCGGCTTTAGAATTGCTGTAGGGGCTGGTTATTTTATGAAAGCAAAAACAATTGCTGATATTACCCCGGGCGATAACATCTCTTTCGGCAACATTTCCTTTACGCCAGACGAGTTTGGCAGCATGAAAATTACTGCGGACTGGAAAGGTATTGCACCTTACCTGGGCCTGGGTTTCTTCAGGGCTTTTCCATCAAATTTATTTAACATAAATCTTGACCTGGGTACGTATTACCTAACAGCGCCGCAAACAACTATTATTGCCACTAAGGCTCTTGCCCCGAACGAGGATAACAGCGCCCAGTTACAGCAAAATCTTAGTACTTACCGCTGGCTGCCGGTATTGCAGCTAAACTTCAGCTTTAGGTTTTAAAAAATTAAAAACTTATTGTACAATGAAAAAGAAATATTCCCTACTGCTAACCACCCTTATTGTTGCGGTTTTGTACACCGGCCTGGTTACCGGTTGTAAAAAGCCAGATGACAATATTACCTGGAGCGTGAATACCGACGTATTTATATCGCCTGTCCTGGTGCGGTTTGTTAACGCCAACAGCAACTCGGCCACGCAGCCGGATAAGTTTACAGTACAAATTTCAGGCAAGGACGCTGATAAAGTTATTATGGGGTCTGGCGGTACAAATTTTAAGGCCGAAAATGGCTTTATAAACCTTGCGCTTGACCCGTCAGCCCATCCATCGCCCGAAAACCCGGTGGTGTTTAATGTATATGCTGAAATACCGGGCTTTGCCCCTGTATCGCAAACATTAATGGTTACCAACGATACTATACCGGTTGATCATACTATACTTGCACTTGAGTATGCGCACCCGGCTGATGGTACAGCCGTACTGCAAAAAAGCACTACCCTTTCCGGCGGGGTGGCGCCTGCTACCGAGCTTAAAACGAGCACTACGTCCACCATGTCAGAAACTGCAACTATAACTATTGCAGATGGCACACAAATGGAAGATGAGAATCATAACGCCATCAGTGCAACATCGCTGCAAAGCAACATAGTGCATTTTGGCACATCAACCCAGTCATCCATGCTCGCTTTTCCCGGTGGTTTTAACCCGGTTGATGTAGAGCGTGACGGCCAGGCATACCACGACGTTACGTTTAAAACCGGTGGCTTTTTATCAATAAAAATGAAAGCCGGCGGCACGGATGTAAAGTTCTTTTCAAAACCCATCACTGTTACAACCCAGCTTAATAACGAGCTTATAAACCCCGAAACCGACCAGCCCGTACAGGTAGGCGACACCATACCTATATGGAGCATGAACGAACAAACCGGCCAGTGGAAATATGAAACTACATCAACCGTTGTACTTGACGGTAGTGGTAAACTTAGCCTGCAGTTCCAGGCAAGCCACCTTAGCTGCTGGAATATTGACTGGTGGTATTACTCACCCTGCCGCAATGCACTGCGTGTAACAGTGCGCATAGGTAATCCCGCTTTCAGGCCACAGTATGAGCTTGTGCTTGTTGATGCCAACGAGCAGTATTTGGGCGGCCTTTATACTGACGCTACCTGGGCAACCGTTGCTACCTTATATGATGGATTAACCACCATCATACCCCGTGTACCTAACATTGGCAGGTGTAAACTGGTGTGCTACACCCGCCGTGGCGACCCTTCGTCAAAAATTGCCGAAACAGCATTTTTTAACCCTTGTACTGTAGGCTCCGTAACCATTACTATAAACCCTCCCGCACCGCCACAACTTATAAATGTTAAGCTGTTTGTGCAGGGTAAATGCACCAATAAAAAGGTAGTGGCTAATGTAGGAGCATGGGTGTTTTTATACAAGCTTAATGCGCCCTGGTGGAACTGGCAGATAGTGTATGTAAACCGTGGCCAGGCAGCATTTCAGCTTGAAGATGGGGCTACTTACTTTGTAGCTACCTACTATGGCGGCGCTTATTATGCAACAACCGGAACATTTAATAAAAACAACATGAATTTTCCTGCCCAAAACGGGCTGACAGGTACGGCAACGTATAATGCCGGTACCAATACGGTAAACGCATACCTAACGTTTAATCTTAACTGCCCATAATTAATAACGCGTACCTTCATTAATGTGTATATAAGGCCTCTCCTGCGCAGCAGGAGGGGCCTTATTGTGCGCGATGTGCAAAACCATTCCCTGCATATTAACAAAGAATGATAAGATAGATTAGGCTTAACAGGAGGAGTCCCATCAATTACTTACCCTGCTGCTACCCGTTTTTATGTGCGGGGCGTATAAGTATAACGCTGCACCTGCAGCAACCAGCAGCACTGAAATTATTTCTGCCTGCGATATATGCAACCCAAAAAGATGATAGGTTATATGTACACGCAGCGGCTCTATTACCAGGCGTTCAATGCCGGCCAAAACAAGGTATAAGGCAAACAGCCGGCCCGGTATTTTAATTTTTTTGCGTAGCGCCCATAAAACAGTAAATAATACAATAGCCATCATAATCTCGTACAACGGTGTAGGAAAAACCGGTATGGGCAGGTAATTGCAGTAATCATCAAACGTGCATCGTTTGGCATGTACACCTGCTTTGTTAATGTTATGCAGGTAGCTGCAGGCAAATAGCCAGTCAGGCAGGCCGGCAAAAGCTTTTACTTGTTTTTGCGGTATTCCTTTCTGCTGCTCGTCTATGTAAATATTGCCATACATGGCAATAGCGGTATCAAGCGTGCCCGGGTCTGAGTAGCCAATCTTCCCGTCCTGAAAGGAGAGATAGGCCGTGTTAATAACCCCCCAGTCGCCATCACCTGCTACCTGGCAGCCCATGCGGCCTACTGCATAAGCAAACATTAAGGCAGGTGCTGCTGCATCGCACAGGTGTATAAAAGCAAACTTTCTTTTTCGTGCATAGTACCATAAAGCAAGTGTGGCTGCAATAAGCCCGCCGTAAAAAGCAAAGCCGGTAGCCGAAAATATACTTGCCAGCGGGTGTTGTATAAAGGCGTGCCAGTTTTCAATATTATCAAACAGCTTGGCACCCAATAACCCAGTAACAGCAGCAATAAGTGCCATAGTGGTAACTCTTTGGGCAGGCCATACGGTTATGTTTTTTTGCTGTAGCTGTGGCAGCGCGTGCCGCTTAATTTCAAACCACCGTAAAGCGGCAAATACAAACCCGCCTGATATGCCAAGAGGTACACTGCCTTCGGGAGAACTTAAATAAGTAAGTGGCGTATTAAATGCAGCCGGTGTAAACAATAAGCCAAACAATTTATAACCTACTATACAACCCCATAAAAAGGCAGGCAATACGCCGTAAAAGGTGGGTTTTTCACCAACGGTTATCTTTTTTTGGTCGGGCGTAAAATACCCGGTCTGCTGTTTGCGCCGCAGCTCTTTTTTTAGCAACCAAGCTGCTGATATAAATGACAATGCCATGAAAAAGCCAAAAGCATTAATCAGTTTAAATACCGGCAGGCTTATACCAAAAACATCTTTAAAAAAATAATACAGGTTTGGATACATTACGGCATGGCGTTATGCTGCAATGATAGATAAAATGTTTGGATCTATGGCTGCCCGTTATATACCTGCCTGCCAGGTTATCAACCACCGGGTGCATTTGTTTTGGCATAATATTTTCGGCGGTTAGTAAAATGATAATCTATGACAACACAAGAAGCTACAATTGAGGTATTGAACGACCTTGTAGGAGTTAATAACGATCGTATTGCCGGTTATGAGCATGCATTAAAAGAATTAAATGGGGCAGATATTGATTTGATACCTGTTTTCAGCAAGTTTATAGATGAAAGCCGCACACTTAAAATGGACCTTGCTACCGAAGTCAGCGTGTTAAAAGGTGATACAGAAACAGGTACCAGCATAAGCGGTAAAATTTACCGTGCCTGGATGGATGTTAAAGCTTCATTTACCGGTCATGACCGCCATGCTGTGCTTGAAAATTGTGAATTTGGGGAAGATGCTGCCCAAAAAGCGTATAAGACTGCACTGGAAAGTGAGCACATCACTGGTTTTTTACGCCAAATGATAGAAAGACAAAAAGCGGTGTTAAAATCTGCGCACAATCAAATAAAAGCCTTACGCGATTTAGCAGCATTGCATACCTGATAACATACTACTGCCAAACCATACCCGCCACTTTTGGCGGGTTTTGCTTTTTATCACATGCCTAAATAAGCTTATAGCCCGTAAGTAACAATTAAAACAGCCCCTCTATGCTTAAATAGCGTTCGCCGGTATCATAGTTAAATATTAATACGCGGCTTCCGGCGGGTATGTCGGGCAATTTTTTTGCTACGGCTGCCAAAGCTGCGCCGCTAGAAATGCCCTGGAAAATACCTTCTTTTGTAGCAGCGAGACGCGCATATTCATAGGACTCCTCCTTGCCTACGGTAATAACGCCATCTAATATTTCTGTGTGCAGGTTGTTGGGTATAAAGCCAGCGCCCAGCCCCTGTATAGGGTGCGGGCCGGGTGCACCGCCGCTTATTACGGCAGAAAGTTCCGGTTCAACTGCAAATATTTTTATGTTGGCAAAATGTTTTTTCAGCACCTCGCCCACACCTGTTATATGGCCCCCGGTGCCAACGCCCGTAATCAAAAAATCAAGCCCTTCAGGAAAATCTTCTAATATTTCCTGTGCGGTGGTTTTCACATGCACTTCAACATTAGCAGGGTTATCAAACTGTTGGGGCATCCAGGCATTAGGGGTAACAGCTAATAACTCCTTTGCTTTTTCAATAGCGCCCTTCATTCCTTTTTCGCGGGGGGTTAGCTCAAAGGCAGCACCATATACGCTCATTAGTTTACGGCGTTCAATGCTCATGCTCTCGGGCATTACTAAAATAAGTTTGTACCCTTTTACAGCCGCCACCATGGCAAGGCCAATACCTGTATTGCCGCTTGTAGGCTCAATAATAACGCTGTCTTTGGTTAATATCCCTTTTTGTTCAGCATCTTCAATCATATTAAGGGCAATACGATCTTTTATGCTGCCGCCGGGGTTAGCCCTTTCCAGTTTAGTCCACACTTCAATATTTGAGGGGAATAAACGGTTTATTTTTACATGCGGTGTACGGCCAATGGTTGCCAGTATGTTGTTTGCTTTCATGAGCGTTTATAAATTTGAATGTTTAACAGGTTTTAATATTTGATTGCTTGAAAAATTTTAATATTAAATCATCAGTAAGCCTGGTACCTGGCAGCAAGCAGGCTAACGCGGTTATATTATAAAATTAATTGGTTCTTCAAAGTCTTTTCTATCGTTTACTGCTATCTGGTTTTTATGATATACAACACTAAATGCCGGTATGCTTTTGGTTATCCATGTATTGCCCCCAATTATACTGTCGTGCCCAATAGTAGTGCTGCCGCCCAATATGGTGCTGCCTGCGTAAATTATTACGTTATCTTCAATAGTGGGGTGACGTTTGCTTTTTGCATCTTCTTTACGTACAGCCAAAGCGCCTAATGTTACGCCCTGGTATATTTTTACATTGTTGCCTATTATGGCGGTTTCCCCTATTACCACGCCTGTACCATGGTCAATAAAAAAAGGGCAGCCTATGCTGGCGCCGGGGTTTATGTCAATACCTGTTTTGCTGTGCGCCCATTCACTCATCATGCGGGGTATCAGCGGCACTTTGGCTAAGTACAGCGGGTGTGCAAGGCGATGCACCATGATAGCTGAAAACCCGGGATAGGAGAGTATCACTTCCTCAATAGACGATGCCGCCGGGTCAAACTCAAGTATCAGCTTTGCATCTTCAAGCAAAAGGTTTTTTACATGTTCCAGGTCGGCAAAAAACTCAAATACTACATTATCAACATCCAGCTTAGCAAGACTGCCAACACTGTGTATAAGCGTTGCAAGCTGCTGCTGCAGTTTGGAGTGCTGTATATGATGGGTTTGTAAAAATTCGCCGGTATGGTTTGTTACATGAAAAAGATACCGTGTAAGTTCGTCGGTAAACCGGCAAACCTCGTCTTTGCTGGGTAAAATATGGCTTAGTACATAGCCCGGGTATTTCATATATAATCAACAGTTTAAGTAAAAACAAAGCCTCTCCGCTGGTAAGGAAAGGCTTTTACGTATGTGCAATATATTTACCCTTCCTTATTTTAAGGTGTGCAACAACATGTTTTGCAGGTGGGTGTGTACATTATTTTTTATTAATTGGCTACAAATTTAGTGGACTGATTGATAATAATTGTTAATAGAATGCTTTTTTCTCTAAATAGTAAATTATCCTTTAGCCGCTGAGCCAACATAGCACCAGGCAGGAAGAAAATGCAATCGTCCGGATACTATGCTCAAATCCGTATTTCGTAAATTTGGCAATATGAAGTTGTTGTTCATGTCAGTAGGCAAACCGCACGAAACGTATATAAAACATGGTGTGGATGATTTTACCGGCCGTGTTGCCAAATATTTTCCGGCGGAGTGGCAATTAATACCTGCGCCAAAAAATGCAGCCGTATTGAGGGAGCCAGAACTGAAGAAGCAGGAAGCAAAAGCTATTTTACAGGCACTGCAAAAAGACGATGTACTGGTTTTACTGGATGAACGTGGCGGGCAGTTAACCTCGCCGGAACTGGCGCAATTAATACAGCAGCAGGCCAACGAAAGGACTAAGAAACTGGTGTTTTTAATTGGCGGCGCTTTTGGGGTGGATGATGAAGTAAAACAGCGGGCCAATATTACCTGGAGTTTAAGCAAACTGGTATTCCCGCACATGCTGGTAAGGTTGATACTGGCCGAACAGGTGTACCGCGCCTGCTCTATTTTGAGGAATGAGAAGTATCATCATGTGTGAGGGCTTGTCCAATTTGGTTAATCCTGTCATCATACTGTTTTTGCATCTTATTTTTTAGCTGCATATCAAATATCAACAGGTAAATTGATGCGAGGATAAAAAGGCAGCACGAAATTGACATAATTATATTTTCGTTGTCAAAACTATTGCTGTTTATAATCAATATCTCTATTTGCGATATTGCAATTATCACGGTATAAATAATATTCATCAAAAAAAAAGCAACAAACAATATTAATTCCCTGTTTTTTACAAGCGTGTCATTTTTCAGGTGCTCCAACAACCTGAATGCAGTGAAAGGTTTGCCCATCATAAGCAAAGGGGTAAGTAAAAGTATATCACTTATTTCCACCTTATGAAAATCAGATATAAACATGTATCCAATCAAACAGAATAAAGATATATTCCATAAAAGCAAATACACACAGCACCCATAATATATCTTCCACTTTACTGCCATTTTACAATGCTCCCTCCTCCCGGTTAGTCTCAAAATCAAAATGCAGTGCAGTGTTGTAATGCTTTTCACGCAGGGCTTTCAACAGTGCAAAATCAAAAATAGCTAAGTAAACAGCAAATAGTAAGGCTGCAAAAAAACTTATGTCCATTAAACCCTGCGAGTATAATGCCTGCGGATGCCTGGTTAACTGGCCGTTACTGCCAAAATCGGTGGGTATTATCACCATTATGCATAGCAAAAAATCGCCCGCAGCAAATAAAATGTTTATCGCAAATAATACAACAAAGGCAGCTCTTTCGGCCTTGCCGGGCAAAACAGCCTTGCGGTAGTGCCGCAGCGCCCTAAGGGAAAATACAGTCTTGGTAATTTCAAGCATTATACCCAGCCCCAATAACAATACCCACCCTATAACGCTGGCCGTGCCGCCGTCTCCAATAAAAAAAATAAAGGCCAGTACCAGTAAAAGGGTGTTCCACAACAGCAGGT
>DASZUX010000264.1:0-1907 GCA_035547455.1 Chitinophagaceae bacterium | reverse complement strand
CGGCAGGGCCCGCCGCCCGGCGCACAACCTGGCAGGCCTGCACCGCCACAGGGTATGCAAGCCCGCCAGGACTGGGAGCAGACGCTGGTGCCCACCAGCCGGGGCAGCGAAGGATTTGATGTATCACCCGATGGAAAATGGCTGTGGACAGCCTCAGCAGAAGACGGGATGATTACTGTTATTGACCTGCAGGCCAAAAAACAGGATGCACGCATTAACGCCAAAGCCAACGGGGCCAACCGCGTAAAGTTTACGCCCGATGGTAAGCAGGTGTTTATAAGCAGTCTCGGCACAGGCGACGTGCTGGTGTACGACGCCGCCACACGTAAGGAAGTAAAGCGTATTAAAACAGGCCACGGCGCAGCAGGTATTGAAATGGACGCACCCAACCACCGCGCCTTTGTTGCCTGCAGTGCAGACAATTATATTGCCGTAATTGATTTAAACACCCTTGAAGTAACCACCCACTTTGACGTAGGCGGCACACCGGATGGCATGGCCTGGGCGGAAAGGAAATGATGGAGAGAATATAAAGGATAGCATTGGCCGAAATAAGAACAAGGCTTCCAGTTCGTTTATTTTTTGTTGTGCGACTGTAAGTCACGCTGTTCTGTTGTATTAGCCCTCAGCTTTCCCAGTTGCTTCAGTTCATCCGTGGTAAATGGTATGCGTGGTAACACCCTTAAAACATAATCGGCAAAGCGTTCAAGTTGCGCAAGGCTCATATAATCCCTGTAAGGAAGTAAACTTTCAAGTGTAATTTCATCTGTCATCGGCCATAATTTACAATAATGGTGCCGCAAAGGCAGGTGACAGCTTAAATTTGCGGTAAAGGCCGGTTTGTGCCTCCTCCCCTGCTACCTGTACATTCCTTTCTGAAGCGCTTTTAACATTTACAACATAATATGAGCGCCGGCTACGCCTGCCAAAACCAAATAAGAAAATCTTCCACTTTATAATTGAAATATTTCATACCTTTATATAACTTAATAATTGAAGTACATTATGATAAATAATATACCGGCAACCAATAAAACATCTGTTAAGAGCAAGTTCAGGGGGGTTACGCCCGACAATGCTTTTGCCCTGGTAATGTATGCAAGGAAAGGCCTGAAGCCAAAGGTTTTTTATGACTTTGCGGCCGCTATTAACATGACCGAAAAAAGACTTGCCGGTATAATTAACCTTTCTGCAAGAACATTAAGCAATTACCAGGCGCAACAAAAAACGCTGGAGCCCATTTACAGTGAACACCTGCTTAAACTAATTGCGCTGTATGAAAAAGGAGAAGCCATTTTTGGCAATATTGACGAGTTTAACTACTGGCTTAAAAAACCCTTGTGGAACACCGAGGAAACACCGCTGGACTGGTTGGAAACTCCGGGCGGAGTGGACATTATTGCTGAAGAAATAGACAGGCTGGCTTACGCATACCCCATTTAATTACAGCGCATGCTTGTGTACCGCATAACACATAAAAGCCATAGCAAGGCTTTATTTGCACCTGGCATTAAAGGCCGCTGGAACAGCACCGGCAAAAAAGTGGTGTATTGTGCCGAATCCGTAGCGCTGGCGTTTTTAGAAAATATGGTACGCAGGCAGGGAGTGGGGTTTAACCGCGATTTTAAAACAATGATTATTGATGTTCCGCCCGGGCTTGCAATTACTGTTATAAAAGCAGGCGATTTAAAAGAAGGCTGGAGGAATTTCAGGGATTATTCCATGTGCCAGCCGCGGGGCGACCAATGGTACGATGCGATGCAGACCCCTGTGTTACAGGTACCCTCTGCCGTATTACCTGAAGGCAGCAACTATGTTATAAATACGGAGCACCCCGGGTACAAACATATAACACTGCTTGCCGTTACCGATCTTGTGCCCGATGAACGCATTGAGGATATTTTGAA
>DASZUX010000263.1:0-7540 GCA_035547455.1 Chitinophagaceae bacterium | reverse complement strand
TGGTTCAGGCTGCATTTTGTTGAAAATGCCGGTATGGCCTGGGGTTGGCAGTTTGGCGGTGGTATGGGTAAAATTGTATTAACCCTTTTTAGGATGCTTGCTGTTGTGCTTGGCACGTTTTACCTGCGAAACATTATTGCCAAAAAGTACCATAAGGGCTTTATTATTTGCGCTGCGCTTATATATGTAGGCGCGTTGGGTAATCTTATTGACAGCATGTTTTATGGCCTTGTTTTTAGCGAGAGTGAGCCTTATACGCTGGCAAAGCTCTTTCCTGCCGGGGGTGGTTATGGGCAGTTTTTGCATGGAAAAGTGGTAGATATGTTTTATTTCCCCATTATCCAGACAACATACCCAGCCTGGTTTCCCATAAAAAGCTGGCGCGGTGACGAGTTTGAATTTTTTAGCCCCGTATTTAACCTGGCCGATGCTTCTATTTCAGTGGGTGTAATAGCTTTGTTAATCTGGCAAAAGAAATTCTTTCCTAAAAAGCACCATCCTTTAAGTGTTGTTCCGCCAAATGGCGCTGTACTAAATGAAAGCGCATCTCAAACCGCCATATAAAACGTATTGGGTATTAGAGGCACAACCCTCTTTTTTACAGGGGCTTGTTATTATATTGGTGATAGATACACACTAAAAGTTAAAAGATAGTTTGCCAAACAGCCTTAACCCGTTGAAACCCATCTGTACAGAATCCCAGGAGCCGCCTGATTCGTTATCAAATCCCTCAAGTCTTGCATTGGGCACTACGCCAAGGTTGGGGTGTACGTTAAACAGGTTATCCGCACCAACAAACAAGGTGGCATATTTAAACAACTTATAATAGGCATACACATCGGTGGTTATTTTAGCCTTATAGTTAAATACCTCCGGTACAACATGCACACCATCATTATAACCGTCAATGTCCACATAGGGGTCAATACCGGTAAAGCTGCCGGAAATATTGGGGTCGCCCGGGCCACCGGTGCCCGCAGCGCTGGCAAGGCCCGTCCAGCCAAACCCCAGCAGCTTAACATCGCCAAAATAAGTTAAATGAGTGCCCAGGGCAAACTTGTTAAAGCTGTACTCCAGGTTAAGCGAAAATTTTGATTTAGGGGCCGCGGCTTTAAGAAAAGCCTCTTCCCTGTCGCTGAAAAAGGTTTTGCGGTGTACATAACTGTCGTTTAACGTGGCGGGCACATTAATTTCGTCAATATGCATCCCCTGTATATTGCCGGCAAATAATGCTTTAAAACCCTGGTTTCCCCAGTTTTTGTTATAGTCAAGTACAATATCAACACCACGGTTGGTGGTATTAACTGCATTATCAAAAAATTGTGCAAAGGCCACGTTAAGACTTTTTAATTGGTTGGTTAGCGCCGCGGGCAGGTTGTTGTCATCCGCACTAAACAGTCCGGAGAGCACTATCCTGTCTTTTACCTTAACTATGTACCCGTCAACAGTCATGGTAAGACCGGGAGCCATTTTCCATGCAAAGCCAATGCTGCCGTTGACAGATGTTTCCTGTTTTAGCTTGGGTATGCCCGCCGCTTTCGTAATCGGGTCCTCATTACGGGCCACTTTTTCTTCTTCCAGTACATCTCCTACAAAAGTGGTAAGTGTATTGCTGAAATTTATTTGCTGCAGCGAAGGCGCCCTGAACCCGGTGCTTACCGAACCCCTCAGGTTAAAGTTGTTGGTAAGTTTATAACGGGTTGCAAATTTTGAGGTGTTTACAAAGCCAAAATCTGAGTAATTCTCAAACCTTGCGGCCACATCAATCATCCAGGCCCTGGTAATATTGGCCTCAACATCCGCATAGCCTGCTACCACGCCCCTGTTGGCCTTCACTTCATCATCAGGCCTGAAACCCGGGAAGCCTTGTGAACCTGCCGCCTGCTGTGTACTGTTGGGGTATTGTTTCCATGATGCTTCTTCACCTGCGTAAATAGTGTACCGTTCAAAGCGGTATTCTGCGCCAAGTCCTATGTTAACCCCTTCCCCCAGCCCTTTGAATGATTTGCTGAAGTCAAGATTCAGCGTATTCTGTAAAAAGGTAAAGCCGCCATCATCAAAGTGATCAGGAGTTATTTCTCCCAATGAAGCGTTGTAGGTTTTGTCTCCAAAGAAATGGAAATTATTCTGCCCAAGTGTATTGCTTAAATCCCAGTTCCAGTTGTCACGCGTAATGCCTTTTATACCCGCCGCCAGCGAATAGTCAATGATATGTGTTTGAATATGGGGGTTGTAAAAAACGGTACCGTCGCTTGAGGTTCGCATTATGGTGGGGTCGTACATTATATTACCGCTTGCATCCAACGGAAATCTTGAGGGGTTATCGCTGTTACGTGTATAAGCGTATGCATCTGATGCCTTGTAATTATACCCGCCAAATGAATAAAAGGTTGTTCTGCTGCCTGGTGCAAAAGGAACTTCCATATTATACATTCCCCCTCCGCTGGTTAACGATCCATCGCCAAAGGCCCTGCGCAGCGTATTAAACGGCATTGCCTGCTGGTTGGTAGCCAGGTTGGTATCGGGTACCTGCCTGAAGGTTTTGCCCTGCCTTAAAAAATCAAGCGACACATTAATAAATCCGCCGTTTTTACCAATAGCAAAGCCATTGTTTGCCGAAAACGTGTATGTTCCCCCGTCTATTTGATGCCCTGTATAATATTGGGATGGATCAACACTGTTCAGGGAATTAAATTTATGGTCAGCGTAGCCAGACCAGCCGGTGTTTATGCTCCATTGGTTAATATTTTTTTTAAGAACAATATTAATTACACCGGCAATGGCATCCGACCCGTATTGGGCCGAAGCGCCGTCGCGTAAAATTTCAATGTGGTCAACCGCTGCTTCGGGAAAGGCGTTTAAGTCAGCTCCCGAGTTACCGCGTCCTCTTGTGCCGAACAATGCCACAAAAGCTGTTTGGTGTCTTCTCTTTCCATTAATCAATACCAGGGTTTGGTCTGGGCCAAGGCCGCGCAGGGTGCCAAGGTCAATATGGTCCGCCCCGTCGGCGCCACTTTGTTTGTTATAGTTAAACGAAGGGGCAGCATAATTAAGCTGCGAGGTTAAATCCATTCTGGCTGTAGCCTGCCCCGCCTGGTTAATGTTTATTACATCTACAGGTACGGGCGATTCGGTTCGGCTCCTGCCCTGGGTGCGTGTACCCACTGTTACTACCTGGCCAAGGTCGGCCACTATGCCCTGCAGTTTTATATTCAATATTGTTTCTCCGCCAATTTTTACTGTTTGGTCGGCAAATCCAATACTGCTGAAAGTAACCATGTCGCCGGCATTTACGCTTATGCTAAAACTCCCGTCTTCGGCGGTGATGCTTATACCCCCGGGTGTTTTAATGGTGATGTTGGGCAATGGTGCGCCGCTTACCGCATCGGTTACTTTACCGGTTATTATTTTCTTTTGCGCAAAGGCGGGCAATGTTAAAACCAGCAGGGTAGCAAGGACGGTAATGAAAGGTATCTGCAGCTTCATAAATGCTCATTTTGGTTATACAAAAGTTAGTACTTTGGTTACAATTAAAAACGCCGGCAGCGCTATTTTATTCCATTTTTAAGCCTCAAAGCAATACACGTTTATTTTGGCGGTTTATACCGATTTTGAGTGATTATGCCTTTGTTCTTTAGAATGACTAATCCTTTATAATTGCCGGAGGGAGGAAATCTATGAGCCGGAGGGAGGAAAAGGGAGGAATGCTAATTTTAATAAATAGTTTATTTTCAATTAGTTACATTTAAAAAAATATTTTTTTTCAAAAATTGCAACCCTAAAACAAGTGCAAAAAATAGCCGTAAATCAAAGAGCTTCTCTTCCATAAATAGAAAAAATGCCTTTGTGTCCGGGTAAAATGAGAATTAAATTTTTTGTCCCTTGCGGCAGGAGCTCTATAGCATTGCAAGCTGCTTTGACTACCTGTTATACGCATTACAGAATTAAAACAACTTATTTTATAAACAGCTTGTCTGCCATTTCTTCGTCATGCTTGTAAATATCTTTCCTGAAGTTAAGCACGCCATTACCGTCAACCCACGCGGTAAAATATCCTATAAATACAGGCAGTGGTTTTTTAAGTGTCACCCAATCCTCCTTGCTGCCGTGCATAAGGGAATCTATTTTATGTTCGGGATAGGCTGTGGTGTCTCCCCGTAGCAAATATTGCGCAAATTTCATTGGTTCGCTTAACCTTATGCAACCATGGCTAAGGCTGCGGCTTGATGTGCTGAAAAGCTCCCGGTTGGGCGTGTCGTGAAAGTATATGTTATAATTGTTTGGAAATAAAAATTTTACCAGCCCCAGCGAATTATTGCCGCCCGGCTTTTGGCGTACAATGGGCAACCCATGGCTATGCCCTGTTATTTCCATGTTGTTTTTGGTAAGGTAGTTTGGGTCTTTTTTTATGTTTGGTACAATTTCCTTTTGCACTATGCTTTCCGGTACGTTCCAGTAAGGGGCAAAAACGATGTATTTAAGGTTGCCGTTAAAAACTACGGTATTATTAGCAGCAGAACCTACAATAACGTTCATGGTAAACTGCAGTTTACCGCTGTCAAAAACGTACAGCTTGTATTCAGGTATGTTTACAAAAACGTAGTTTGTCTCATTATCCTGCGGCATCCAGCGCAATCGCTCAAGGTTAATAAGTATTTGCTGCACACGCTGTGCTATGGGTACATTTAGTTCCGTAATCATTTTTGCGCCTATTACACCGTCAACAGATAACCCCATCCTGCGCTGAAAATTTTTTACTCCCCTGTACAGGGCTGTATCAAAAATATTTGTGCTGTCGCTAACTGCCAAATCGCCCAATATTGCCAGCCTTTCTTTTATGGCTGGTACCACGGGTGATTTTTCGCCTTTATGTATTGGTTTTTCCGGCCGCGCAATAGTATCACCGGGATACTTTTTTTGTATCTCTGAATATTGCGGTAAAAATGAAACCAGTTTTTTGTATTGCGCGTTTAGTGGCACAAACTGGTCAGGCGGGGCGCCGTGGGTTGCTATTACTGAATCAAGCACCGCTGTAAGATCTACCTTTTTGCGTGGTATAAACCAGCCAAGCTGCGATATGTCTGCATCTGTACCTTTATACACTTTTGCTGCATACGTAAAAAACTGCCCCGTTAACAGCAGTTCGGCTTTAGGAATACTGTCACGGTAATCGTGCGCGTCACTGCCGCTAAGTTTGCTCACCAGGTTTTCCAGTGCTTTGTTATATAAGCTGCTGTCTTTTAGCGTGTTTATTGATGCACTTTCAAGGTTAAGAAAATTATGCACCTGTTCGGTTATGCCCGACGAATCAAACCATGCGTATTCATAGTTTCTCTGCCGGTAAAAATCAAAATATTGTTCCCTGTAATTTTTAAGGCTGTCGTTTTTATTTAGAAACTCATCTAACGCTGCACTGTCAAGAAAAAGATTGTTAAACGATGTCCGGTGATTAATAGTTGTGTCGCGTTGTGATTTTTTATCCTGTTTGCCCTGTTTGTTATGGCAGGCGTACCAAAAAACACATAGGGCGGCAAACAGAAGGGCGTATTTTTTTGTCATGCACTAAAAATGTTCAGTTCGCTGTTGTGAATATACAATAATAGTTTAATTGTTAACAAGCAAAACCAATGCCGTTATGCCTGCAGTTTCTGTACGCAGTCTTGTATTGCCGAGTGTAACCGGGATGTAGCCATTTATTAAACATTGGTCAATTTCCTGTGGAGTAAAATCCCCTTCCGGCCCTATAAGTGCAATAATGCTTTCTTGCAATGCCAGTTGGGCAATTTTTTGTTTATGCCCGTCAGCGCAATGCGCAATAAGTTTTTGCTTGTATGCAGCGGTGGCAGTTATCGTATCAACCGTAACGGGGTTATGCAGCATGGGCAACCATGCCTGCTGGCTTTGCAGCATAGCTGCAACTACTATACTTTTCATCCTGTCGTGCCTGAAGTGCTGCCGCTCGGTGCGGGCGCACAATAAAGGGTATATTTCGCTCACCCCTGTTTCAACGGCTTTCTCTAAAAACCATTCAAAGCGACCGGGATTTTTAAGCAGCGAAATGCCAATGGCAATTTGCCGGGCAGGTTTTTCTGCCTTTCTTTCTTTATCGGCTCTTACCACGCAGGCGCGTTTGTCAGCCGCAGTAATGGCAGCGGTAATAATATTGCCCAGTCCGTCTGTCAGTTCAAGTTGCTCTCCTGTCTTCATGCGCAGCACCTGTACACAGTGCTTGCTGGTTTCTTCTGACAGAACGAAAGATGAACTGCCGGGCTTAATATCTTCCTCGTAAAAAAAAGGCAGCGGCATACGGGCAAAGATAATAGTTTGAAATAACGGTTGACCGCTGTGTTATGTTTGCGCGTAACTGTAAATCAAATTAGCTTTACGTATATGATTACAATTGAACTTACAAAACTGGTTTTTAATGCCCGCCATGGCTTTTATGAAGAGGAAAAGATTTTGGGGGGCACCTTTGAAGTAAATGCCATCATCCGGCATTCACATATAGAGATACCTGTAAAACACATTGGCGATACTATTGACTATACCATGGTGTACAACATTATAAGGGAAATAATGGAAAAGCCAACTGCTTTGCTGGAAACCCTGGCATCAACCATTGCCGGGGAAATATTGACGAAATTTTCACAGGCGCAGGAGGTGTCTATTAACATAAAAAAAATAAATCCTCCTATTATTGCGTTCCAGGGTACGGTAGGGGTTACCTGTGTGCTGGAAAGGAGGCATTTAGCAGCCGGTAAATAGCATTAATACAGTACAGTATGAAACATATTATCCTTGCTTTTTGTGTAAGCATTTTTTTCAGCGCTGCTTTTGCGCAGGGCCCTGATATAAATACCAGTTTGAAAGAAGCGTCAAACCTTGAAAAACAGTTAAAGGATGTGGAGGCCCTGGCAAAGTATAAAGCTATACTTACTGCGGCGCCCAACAATGTAATGGTACTGGTTAAATGTACCGAAATTGACTGTAACATTGGCGACAGGCAGGTTAAGCCAGGCGACAGGCAGGCTTATTATTCTGAAGCATTTAATTACGCACAGCAGGCTTTTAACGCAGACAGTACCACGGCCGATGCTAATTATGCAATATGCCTGGCAACCGGCAAACTTGCCGGGATTGAAACCGACAATAAAAAGCGTATTGACTTATGGCGAAAGATAAAACAGTACGCCGATAAGGCGCTGGCCTTAAACCCTGCACATGCAAGGGCGAATTACCTGGAGGGAAAATGGAATTATGATATTGTTACACTGCCATCGCTGAAACTTACAGAGACAAAAGCTTTTCATAAAGGTTTTGCCGATGCTGATATTGACAGCGCCATTATTTACATGGAAAAATGCAGGGCCGCAGAGCAGTATTTTGCACCCGATTATCTGGTACTGGCAAAAGCTTACAAGTTTAAAAAAAGACCGGCACAGGCTATTGAAGTGCTTGAAAAACTGGTAAGGCTGCCTACCCGCACCCCTAATGATGTGGCAATAAAGGCTGAAGGGCAGCAAATGCTGTCCGAGATGCG
>DASZUX010000262.1:0-4420 GCA_035547455.1 Chitinophagaceae bacterium | reverse complement strand
CGTAGTGCCCAAGGTCAAGGTCGGTTTCGGCGCCGTCTTCTGTAACATAACATTCGCCATGTTCATAAGGGTTCATCGTACCCGGGTCAACATTAATATAGGGGTCAAATTTTTGTATGGTTACCCTAAAGCCCCTTGCCTGTAATAATTTTGCAAGCGATGCTGCAATAATGCCCTTACCCAAACTGCTGGTTACCCCGCCGGTAACAAAAATATACTTGGCCATAACAAATAATTTATGGTTTAAAAAGTTTTATAAAATGCTAATGCTAACTGTTTGGGCAAATAATTTTTGCCAGCCACCTCATATTTCTACAAACAGGTATTAAACCAATCATCCTTACTTTTAAACAAAAAAATAAAGCACGCATAAGTTGCCTTATATCAAGTTTTACAGTTTGCTTAAATAGTTACGATGATTGACTGACCGTGCAGAAAAATAAATGAACAAGTTTTCCGTGTGGTCATGCAAAACTACGCTTAATTTTCGTTTTCCAAAAAGCAGAAAAGATTAATGTGGATAAAATGAACAAAAAAATTAACGCTATGAAAAAAACGCCTACCGGCATTTATGCAGCCCTTGTGATGCTTTTAATATATAATTATGCTGATGCCCAAAAACTTATAAGCGTAAAAGGGCAGTATGGCCTGTACTATAAATCAATAACAGGTATTGAAAAGCAGCAAAAAAACGAACTGGCCTTTTTTGGTTTTATTAAGGGTGATACCATTGGCAGCATCGGCGCACAGGCCTGCAACCGGGAGGCCACCTATGCAGCATTGAGCGACAGCCTGTTTTTTTACCTTGAAGATATAGATACCACGTATTGCAATACAAAACAGGCCCGTGCAGCATGGCAATATTACAGCCTTTTAAAAGGCACACCCTTAAACAGTGGTTACGCCATTATTACGGGCGACGAAAAAACCACGCACCTGCCCACGGCAAGTTGCAATAAAATACTTATCATTAACAGTTTTCATGAGTTTACTTACCCCGCTGAAATGCTGCACGATATCAGCACAAAGCTAAAACCAGGCGGCATATTGTTTATTGATGAAGCAATGGCCCGATACAGCGGGGAGTTGCACCCGGCATGCAAAAAGCGCATGTACCTGCAACAGCAATTGATTAGCCTGCTGGCAGCCAATGGTTTTGCTTATAAAAACAGCCTTGTACTGGCCTATCACAAAAATAAACCGGCCAGGCAGGTATTTGCGTTTACTGCGGTAAATAAATAACAGTGTGGTGCAGCATAAATGCGGTGCTAAACATCTTTTATAATGCAGCCATAAAAAACAGTAACTTTAAATAAACTAACGATTATGAAAAGCCTTGCCGCTGTTTGCCTGTTAATGCTTGCCATTACCACACAAGCATACGCACAGAAAAAAAATATTATTTGCTGCGCGCCCACTGCTACCGAAAAATTTGCATTAAATACGTTTGACCAGGCATTTTTGCTCACGCACGCAAACCCAAAGCCCTTTAGATACAGGAGCGACCGGGGGCACGATATTACCTTTAAAACCGGCGACGGCACCAATGCCCACGGGTGGGAAGTAAAAACAAAGGACGAAACAGGTTATTACATGT
The DNA here is from genome assembly GCA_035547455.1 of Chitinophagaceae bacterium. GTDB lineage: Bacteria > Bacteroidota > Bacteroidia > Chitinophagales > Chitinophagaceae > JABDFW01. Next base: position 2,823 of record DASZUX010000262.1, on the reverse strand, counting down.
TCATTTTTCATGAATGGTGGGGATTGAATGATTACATAAAGCAGGAAAGCGAACGTATAAGCAACGACCTTGGCATTAATGTAATTGCTATTGACCTGTACGATAACAAAGTGGCCACTACCCGTGAGGATGCAGCCAAATACACGCAGGATGTTAAAACCGCCCGCGCTACGGCGATTATAAAAGGGGCATACGCCTTTGCCGGCCCCAATGCCAGGATATTTACCCTTGGCTGGTGCTTTGGCGGCGGCTGGAGCCTGCAGGCTGCCATAGATGGAGGAAAACAGGTAGTGGGCTGTATTATGTATTACGGGCAGCCGGAAAACGATATAGAACGCCTTAAATTACTTAACTGTGACGTGCTTGGCTTTTTTGGCACAAAAGATAAATGGCTTAACCCCCAAGTAGTGGATGAATTTAAAGCCAACCTTACCAAAGCGGGTATAAGGAACAGCATTTATGAATATGATGCCGACCATGCCTTTGCCAACCCGAGCAACCCTGTTTATGATAAGGCTGCCACCGAAGACACTTATAACAAAATGCTGACTTTTGTGAAGCTGAGAATAAGATAATACAGTAAACGCCTAACAATACGCGAAACGCGGCAGGCAAAGAAAGAGAAATGCCACGGCTGCATTTTTTAACCGCGCTTACTATGGATATATGTTGGCGCCACCCGCTTATAAATGTGTATTACCGGCAACCAGGACCAGCCGTATTGCAAGGAAAAACTAAGCAGCGACGGGAAACCCCGGGTGTTTTTAGCTTTTCTTTTTAGCCGTACTTTTTTTTGAACTGCTTTTTTTGGCCGCTTTCTTTTTAGGTGCGCTTTTTTTAGCACTTTTCTTTTTAGGCACTTTAGCACCTTCTTTACGTGCTTCTGAAAGTCCTATTGCAATTGCCTGTTTACGGCTGGTAACTTTTTTACCGCTTCGCCCGCTTTTCAATGTACCGGATTTTTTTTCGTGCATTGCTTTTTCTACCTTCTTCTTTGCCCCCTTTGAATACTTTGCCATATTAAAAGTATTTGGTGATGGACTTTTAATTACAAAAGTCATTCCGCTTTAAAATGTAAAAGCAGCAATTGAGATTCGCAATTAAAAAAGGGTGAGCCCTCATCAACTGAATTTTCAATAGGATATAATACAAAAACAATATCAGAGGTTGATGCTATAATGGCACAGGCAGCCAATGAGGGAGCCAAAATAGTAAAACAAGCCCAAAAAACTTTTTGGGGTGGGTACAGCGGCTATTTCCAGGACCCGGACGGTCATCTTTAGGAGATAGCTTATAACCCCAATTTAATTCCCGGGGATTAGTTAATATTACAGGTAAGCCTGTGCCGGGCGGCGTACATTAACCCGCGCCTTTCAATTTGAATGCCATTGCTAAAACCGCTACACCTTTTTGGGTAGCTGTTGTGTCCGGCAGGGTAATAATCGCCTCTATCGTGTAACATATTTCCGGCGTGGGGAACACAGCAGCTTGGTTAAACCCGGTAGCAGTATAAGTTGCAAGGCAACAATGCTGCATTTGCGGGTTAAACAAACCGCTATTGACACCACCCAGCAATTTGCTTTGCCTGACATTTGCCAACCCCCGTTTTGTACACCGCTCCTGGTTGCCTTTGTCTTTTTCCAAATCCCGGTATCATAATGCCAGGTATGGCTGCACCCTATTTGCATGCCGGTATATTGCTGCCCCTTGTAATTTTTTATGCTGTTATAAGTTTTACCCGCTTGTTTACCTTTACGGTTTGCTGAAACAGCTTTACCGGGGCCCTTTTTGCATTGGCCCGCGTTTTGAGTGCTGGCATAATGCCCTTTAATTTATTTGACTAATTGTAACACCGTTAAATACGATGATGAAAAAACAAAAGCGCCACCAGGGCGCTTTTGCAAACATTAAAGTAAAGGGGGGTTATACATCTTCTTCATCTTCACCCGCCGCCTCGTAATTAATATTATTTTTTGCAATGCCGGTAAGTGTCTTATCCGCAGCTTTTTCCTCGGCAAGTGTTTCATCAAGCAGGCCGGCAATATCATCCTTACCAAGTGTTTTGGCAAGCTGCACCAGCCCCCCATACGTTGCAATTTCGTAATGCTCAATTTTTTGCGAGGCCATTATTATACCTACGTCGCGCGTTGCGGTTGCATCCTCGGTGTCTTCAATCACCGATTCGCCTTCCTTAGTAATGCCTTCCATGGCTTCACATTTTTTTGCCCGTGGCGTCATGCCCAGTAATTCAAATACCTGGTCAAGGCGGTTCACATGCTCCTTTGTTTCCTCAAGGTGCTTCCCTATGGCATCCTGCAGTTCCTTTGCCGATGCTGATTTTTGCACTTTGGGCAATGTTTTTACAAGGTGTTTTTCCGCCCAGTAAATGTCCCTGATTTCATCAACGAAAAACTTTTCAAGCATTGCGTCATGTTTACTGCCGCCTTTTGTACGGGCAGTTGCTGCTTGCGGTGTTTTTTTTACCGCTGTGTTTGATGTTGTAGGCATAGATTAGATATTTTATAAGTAAAAATTATATAAAACTTTATGCCAACCTTTTACACGATGTTGTTTTGCACAACGCTTTTTTAAATAATGTGGCATTTATGAAACAACGGGGATGACATGCAATAACTTCAGCAGAATGGCAAGCATTTTGAAGGACGAGCTTCATGAAACAAGTGGTCTTCGAGATAATGATTGAAACTCCGAAAAGTTCAGTAGTTAAATATGATTACGATAAAAAACTATGCCTTTTCAAGTTAAAAAAATCGTTGCCTGCAGGCATGAGCTTTCCTTATGATTTTGGGTTTATACCCGGCA
>DASZUX010000261.1:0-1722 GCA_035547455.1 Chitinophagaceae bacterium | reverse complement strand
GAAACTGAAGTTTCAATAATGGCAACGTTTACATGGGCCCAGGGTAAAAAAGTGGCAAGCATGCCAACAGCCGCGCAAATTAATACGGCAGTTCTTTGTTTGTTCATGGTGATTTTTTATTGATTTAGAGATTATAAAAAGAGAATATAACAGGTAAGTTATAACCGGCAGGGCTTATACAGGTACGAAAAAAAATACGGTTACTTTCTTCACAAAGCGGCGAGCGGCTGCCTGAAAGTAATAAAAATTTTATAACCATCAAAAAAAACGACCCTGCCGTTTTGCAGTTAATTATTCGCACATTTGCACCTGGCAACAGCATTACCGGATGAATATTGCATTTGACGCTAAACGGGCATTTACCAACGGCACAGGGTTGGGCCATTACAGCCGCACACTTATAACATCGCTGGCGGAGTATTTTCCCGCGCATGAATATTTTTTATGCACGCCAAAGCTGACCAGCCGCTATAATACTGCTGCACTGCACAACGTGCATACTGTAACCCCGCACCGTTTTCCCTCCACGCTGTTAACGGCTGCCTGGCGCAGCAAATGGGTGGTAAGGGATTTACGGCGGCTTGATATTGACCTGTACCACGGCCTTAGCCACGAAATACCTGTGGGTATTCAGCATACGGCGGTAAAATCTGTGGTAACCATACACGACCTTATTTTTGAGCGCTACCCGCAACAATATAACGCTATTGATGTAAAAATTTACCGCAGCAAGTTCAGGTATGCCTGTGCCAACGCTAACAGGATTATTGCCATAAGCAAACAAACAAGAGACGATATTGTGCAGTTTTATAACGTACCCCCTAAAAAAATTGATGTTTGCTACCAAAGCTGCAACCCGGCTTTTGGCGTTAGGGTACCCGCCGGAGAAATACAGCGCATAAAGCAACAATATAAGCTGCCCCAAAAATTTTTTTTATACGTAGGCTCGGTAATTGAACGAAAAAACCTGCTTACCATCTGCAAGGCGCTTGCCTTGCTTAAAGGAAAGGTTAATACGCCCCTGGTAGTGATTGGGGATGGCGGCGCTTACCTGCAGCAGGTGAAGGATTTTATTGCGGCCAATAACCTGCAGGCTATGGTGCGCCTGTTGTCTGGCGAGGAGGATATAAAAGGAATTGCCGGCTACACGTCAGCGGCGGATTTTCCTGCTATTTACCAGCAGGCCCTTTGCATGATTTACCCTTCTACGTTTGAGGGATTTGGCATACCTGTGCTGGAGGCGCTTTACAGCCGCCTGCCTGTAATTACCAGCAATGTGTCCTGCCTGCCCGAAGCAGGCGGGCCGGGTGCACTGTATATAAACCCGCCGGATGCAGCACAACTGGCCGACGCTATGGAACGGGTAAATACAGATGAAGCCCTGCGGGCAGACATGATTGAAAAAGGCTGGCAGCATGCGCAGTCGTTTTCGCCTTATAATTGTGCACGGGCCGTAATGGACGTGTACGAAAAAACAATATAATATGAGTGACTTTGAGCTTGATATTGAGCGTTGCCTGCAGGTTTTACAAAGTGGCGGCATTATTCTGTACCCTACTGATACCGTATGGGGCCTTGGCTGCGATGCCACCAATGCTGAAGCTGCGGAGAAAATAATTGCTTTAAAGCGACGGCCCCAAAACAAGAGCTTTGTAGTGCTGGCCGCCTCGGAAAGGGATGTGCTGAAGTATGTAGCTTCGCCAGACCTGGCAATATTTGATT
>DASZUX010000260.1:0-10669 GCA_035547455.1 Chitinophagaceae bacterium | reverse complement strand
GCAGTTCAACCACTTTTTTACCTGCTTTATCAATATAATAAAACGGCCCGGTTTCACTTTCCTCCACCAGCCCAAGCCCTTCGTAAAATGGCTGCACATTGTACTTATAGGCTATAAGCTGTTTGCCGTTACTGTCAATATAGGTGGATGAATCAGTAAACGACGACACACGGGCAAGGCCTTCTGCCGAAAAACTGTCCACCATGTTAAACAACGGCTCCAGCCTTATACGGGCTTTTTCAAAAGCAACGGCAGGGGATATGGCAGGCGGCCCTGCCTGACGGCAGGCGGCAAAAAGCACCACAACAGCCGCTATGGTACAAATACGGGGCATGGCTATTTTTTTCTAAAATTATTGCTCTTTCTATGCCATTTATATACCCGCCATTGGGTAATTATACCGCAAAAAGCCGGCAAAAACGGTATTTTGCAAAAAAAATTGCCAGGCATGTAACATTTTAAAGAGTGTTGCGTACAACATTCATATAACAAACGGGAAGAATTAAGATACACGCTGTTTATGACCGAACGAGAATATAATGACTGTGTGAACCTGTATGCTGATAACGTGTTTCGCTTTATTGTGAAGAATATTCGCCATGAAGAGGATGCAAGGGATATAGTACAAACGGCTTTTGAAAAACTATGGAAGAACAGGGATATTGTAGAGAATGATAAAAGCAAAAGTTATCTTTTTACGGTGGCCTATAACCAGATGATAGACCATATAAGAAAAGTAAAAAGAATACAGTTGAAAGAGGATTTTAATGCCGATGTTAAGGTGCATACCTACCAGGTAAATAACCTTAAAAAAAACCTGCAGGAAGCGCTTAACCGGTTGAGTGATACACAAAAAAGCCTGGTGCTGTTAAAAGATTATGAAGGCTACAGCTATGAAGAAATTGGCCGGATTATGGACTTGAACGAAAGCCAGGTAAAAGTATATTTACACCGCGCACGGTTAACATTGAGAAACTATTTGGTGAGCCCTGAAAATGTGATGTAACTATGAGTATGATAAACAGGAATAACTACGAGGAATGGTTTTTACTGTATGCAGATGATGAACTTAACCAGCACCAGCGTGCAGCAGTAGAACTGTTTGTTAAGCAAAACCCCGATATGGCGGCTGAGCTTGAAACCTTTATGCAGCTTAAGCTGCAGCCGGAGGAAGCTATGGTTTTCCCCGACAAATCGTCGCTGTTTAAAACTAGCGATGTTGAAATAAACATCAGCAACTACGAAGAGTTCTTTTATTTATATATTGACAGGGAACTGAGCGGGCCGGTAATGGAGAAGGTGGAAAAATTTGTATTGCAGCACCCGCAGGTACAGGATGAATTTACACTGCTTAAGCAAACAGTATTGCAGCCGGAAGCAATTACGTTTGGCGACAAAAGTGTACTGTACAGGAAGGAAGAGCGCAGGCCGGTATTTGCATTGTATGTACGCCTGGCAGTAGCAGCAGCGCTTATTGCAGTAGCTGTATTGGGCTGGTGGCTATACCCTGCAGGCCCCGTTAACCCGGCGGGCGGGCCTGGAGTGGCAATTAACAGCACACGGCAGAATGCAAGCGCCGGAACACCTGCTAAAGCAGGTACATCAGCAACCCGGCAGGATGCTGCAGGCACCCCTTTAATTAATCAAAAAACACAGCAGGTAAACAGCAGTACCGCAGCTACCCGCAAAGCGCAGCAGCAAAATGTTACTGTACAACCACAACAACAAAACATTAGTACACAGGTTGGGCAGCAGGCAGGCAATAATATTGCTAAAAACAATGCGGCAACAGCATATACCCGGCAAAATACCGCAGTTGTTTTACCGCTTGACACATTAAAACCTGTTATTACTACAGGCAGGGAGGATAATGTTGTAGCCCTTGTAAAGGTTGCCCCATCCAGCCCTGTTACAACCGCTAACATTATTAACATTGACCGGGAAAGGGAGCAGAACAGCATTGTGCAGGCCGGTAATGAAAATGATGGTGCAGGAATGCAGGTTGCTTATACCGTGCCTTACAAAGTAATAAATACAGATGATGAAGACCGCTCCATGTACATTGGCTCGCTCGAACTGAATAAGGATAAAGTAAAAGGATTTCTTAAACGCGCAGGGCGCATATTTGGCAGCAGAAACAAAAAAGACGTAGATTAACTGCCCAAAACTATAACCCATAGTTAAACGCCCGTGAAACATTTAGAATTTTTAACAACACTATTATGAAACGATTTTTTGTAAGTATGGTAGCAGTAATGCTGGCCCTGCAGGGGTTTGCCCAAACTGATACGACGACTAACGGCGACAAGGTGGATACCATACATGTAGGCAATTTTGTAATAATACAAAAAGATAAAGACAAAAGGTATGGGGCCAGCGATTCGGCCTACAGGTATAATGTTTTTGACGACCACGATTGGAATATTAACCTTAATTTTTTTGGCGGTCGCCCGCGCCATGCACACGCTAACCTTAGCACCAACTGGTTTATATTCGACCTTGGTTTTGCCAACTGGCGCGATAAAACAGCCTACGGCACCCCGGAAGCCAACGCCTTTTTGCATGCCGGCTCAGGCCCCGATTTTACAAAATCCGACCTGAATTTGCGTACCGTAAAATCAACCAACGTTAACATTTGGGTTTTTATGCAAAAGCTAAATGTAACCAAACACGTAGTTAACCTTAAATACGGCCTTGGACTTGAGATGTACAACTTCCGTTACGACAATAACATTTTGTACAACAAAAACCCTGTTTACCTGTACCGCTCAGATAATGATTTTTCAAAAGACAAACTATACGTGGGTTACCTTACCGTGCCCCTGATGGTTAACATTAACACAACACCTGACAAAAGAAGAGGTTTTAGCTTTAGCGGGGGTGTAAGTGCAGGTTACCGCGTGGGCAGCCACACCAAAACAAAAGGCGGAGGCATGGGTAAAAATAAGTTAAGCGGCGATTTTGACCTTGACCCCTGGCGCATAGCTTACATTGCAGAACTTGGCATAGGCCCTATAAGGCTATATGGCAGCTACAGTATGAATGCGCTGCAGCAGGATGCAGTAGTACAATACCCTTATGCCGTAGGCGTACGGTTTAGCAACTGGTAATATCAGCGGGTTTATATATTTCTCGTTTGTGCATTAGATGTACGGGGTGCCGGTTTTCCGGCGCCCCTTTTTATCTTATATCCTTACAGGTGGTTTATAAACAGCCAACGTTCCATTTATGCCATCCATATTTTGAGGCCGGTTTACTCATTTTTATAAAGAACAAATGCTCAATATTCAATAACTGGCGCCAACTAAAAAACGATGATTGCTTTTTAGCAGCAAGTACATTAACATACAAAAAATACCAGCTTTACCTACTTGCATCAATCTTACACCCTACCCCCTCCTATTCGCTCCTTAAACTTTTAACGGGGTTGGCAACGGCTGCCCTTACCGTTTGAAGGCTGGAGGTAAAAAGCGCTACCAGTAACATGGCAGCGCCGCTGGCAGCAAATATCCACCAGCTTATACCGGTGCGGTCGGCAAAGTTTTCCATCCAGCTATTCATCGCCCACCATGCTACCGGTGTTACAATAACAAATGCCAGTAAAATAAGCAAAACAAGCTCGGCAGACAGTAATCTTACTATTTGTATTACAGATGCACCCAGTACCTTGCGTACGCCAATTTCTTTTGTGCGCTGGCTGGTGGTATAAATAGCTAAGCCAAGCAGGCCAAGACAACTGATAAGTATGGAAAGGCCGCTGGCCCATGTTAATAGTGTAGAAATATGCTGCTCGCTGGTATAAAACTGTGCAATTGCCTGGTCATAAAAAGTATAATTAAAATCGTCATCTGGGTAAGTATCTTTCCAGGCTTTTTGCATTCCGGCAATGGCCGTTTTCCACTCCTGCCCACCGGGTGTTTCGGGTTTTAGTGCAACATGCAGCATGCGGGTTTCAAAAGCTTCCCTGCCATACTGCAACGTAAGGGGGTTTATGGCTGAATGCAGCGACCGCTCTGAAAAATCGCCCATTACACCTGCTATCATCATTGGCTTGCCATCCAGCTTAAATGTTTTGCCAACAGCATCAGCCGGGTTTGTAAATCCTATCACTTTGGCGTAAGCATTATTTATCAATAACGCTTTTGATGTATCGGTGGGCATTATATTGCGGCCCGCAAGAAGTTTAATCTGGTAAATTTTAATATAATTTGTGTCGCCATATTTTAACTCAATGCCTGTTTTTATCTCGTTATTGTTTTTCGCAAAAACAGCTTCAGTGGAGCTTGTACCGCCGGATGCCGGCGCATCGGAGCCAATGCCCGCCATCGCAATCTGCGGCAGCGCGTTTAATTTACTTAAAAAAACAAGGTTTTTTGCAGGGCTCATTTTCTTATAAGGGGTGTTTATTACAACAATGGCATCTTTTTTAAAACCCAGGTTTTTATGCAGGGCATAATATACCTGTTTGCTTACCATAAGGGTGGCCATTATAAAAAATTGAGCTATAACAAATTGTGAAACGGTGAGCGATTTGCGTAACCATGCATTGCGGCTTTTGCTGCTGCCGCTTTGCGCCTGGTTTTTAAGTACCAGCACAGGTTTGTAACGCGACAGCAAAATGGCAGGGTAAAAACCTGACAGGACGCTTACGGCAATAGTTAATACAACAAGAAACAAAATAACAACAGGTTGAAATAAAAGACGAAACTTAATACCGGCCGGAATAAAATCCGCAAAAAGTTTTAGGATAACCGGTGCTAGTATTACCGAAAAAATAACAGCAAACAGGGTTATTAAAAAAGTTTCGCTTAAAAACTGTACCACCAATTGAGTGCGGGTACTGCCCATAGTTTTGCGTACGCCAATTTCTTTTGCGCGCTGGCTGGCCTGTGCAGTGGTTAAATTAATAAAGTTTATTGATGCCAGTACAAGCAAAAAACCGGCTATTGCCAGCAAGCCATATAAGGTGTTTTTGCTTGCGGCATCGCTAAAGTCAAATACACCATATCTTTCATCAAAATGTATGTCAGCCAGTTTTTCTATGCTGAATGACCTTGAATTTCCTTTTTGCTCCGGGCTTTCTTTCTTCAATATCGCGTTCAACTGGTTTTCTATATTGGCTGGTTTTATGCCGGGTAACAATTTGATAAATACAACATTTGATGAGCTGGTACCACCCCAATTGGTAAGGCCTGCCATATCCTGCAGACCTTTACTTGTATTAACTGTGCTGAACGAAATAAAATCGTGGAAAGCTAGGTCACTATTTTGCTTGAAAGTTTGTACGATGCCGGTTACCGTGGCCGGCAGTGTGTCGTAAGTAATTATCTTGCCAAGCACCTGGCTGTAAGGCAGCGATGGAAAATAAAGCTTTGCCTGCTCACTCGTTAACACCACCTGGTTAGGCGCATTTAATGCAGTTAAAGGCGAACCGGCTAACCATATATAATTGAAGATTTTGAAATAGCCGGGCTCAGTAAAAGCCGTTTTGTTCTGTGCTGCAAATTTTACCGGGGCGCCTTTTTTAGAAGGAATAAATACATCGGGCGATATTGATAAAACGGTGGCTGTAACATCCACACCGGTTACATGGGTGCGGATGGCCGGGGCCACGGTACCCGAAACACCCCTTGTATAGCCGGGGTTACCCTGGTAAGAGAAATTGCTTACTACGCGGTAAATACGGTCGCTGTCCTTATGAAATTTATCAAAGGTAAAATCATATTGTACTATTAGGAAGATGACTACGCTTGCGCTTATACCGATGGATAGGCCAATAATGTTAATAAGTGTAAACAGCTTGTGCCGCCAAAAACCCCGAAGCGCAATGGTGAAGTAATTTTTAAACATATACTTACGGTTTAATTTCACATAATCCCACTTATGCGTGGCTTGATGGTTTGAAATTACCGTTGTAAAAGGTGCCCGGCTTCTCAAATTATAAGATGGGAATTCTTTTTCCAGGTCATTTTTATACTCCAGCGGGCTTTTGCCGGTCATTTGTTTAAAAATGCGGCTAAAGGTGCTCTGAGAATTAAACCCGGCATCAAATGCAATTCCGAGCAAGGTTTTATTGTTATAAGCCGGGTCTATCATTTTTGACACCACATCACGAACGCGGTACTCATTTACGAAGTCATTAAAGTTTTTTTTGAATGCCATATTAATGACCCGGGATAATTCGTGCCGGGGCATACCAAGCTTTTCAGCAAGCGAGCCGAGGCTTAGCGCAGGGTCTTCGTAATATTTTTTAGCCTCCATGCTTCTTTTAAGCCAGGCGCCTTTTGCCCTTAACTCAGCGGCAACCGGTGGCTTAACAGATGCAGGCGCCTGGGCCAACACCGCGGCCTGGGGTTTCAGGAAAGCCGCCGCCGCCGTCCATATAATAATTACCGCGAAAAAGATGTAAAACGGGTAATTAAGATGCACACTTAACTGGTTATGATAACCAAAATAATCTACAGCGGCGTAGCCTATCCACAACACCCACAATACTGCAGTTGCTGCCAGCAGGCGGCGCAGCCAGCGAAACTCAAGGCGCGACCTGTCCATCACAACAATTGGCTGCCGGCTATAAAATTGGAGTATGAGCTTATAAGACAGGTACAGGTAGATTATCATGGAAATAAATACCAGCAGTTGCAATACCGGGGCCAATGGCGGAAAAGGCAGCATGGCTTGTTCTAACACCAGCGGGCTAAAGTGCAGCATATCCCTCTGCCCGAACTTATACTTAGGCCGCGTTATCTTGAGCACATAAAAATACAGCAGGGGACCCGGTGCCAGCAAAAACTGGACTGGCACGCTAATGCCGGGCCGTAGGTCAACAGCCAGTACCCGAACCATCCACAAAATCATCGTCACCAATGCCAGCGCAAGAAACCGGTTGGCGCTGCGGTTAGCAGTTTTCACAAATGCCAGCAGCAGGGCAAAAGTTAACCCAACAATTATCATTGTAAAGAAAAACAGGTCGTACAGGGTAATATGCAGAGTAAAGGAATTCAACTACCCGAAATTAGGCAATACTTATTCCAAATATTCAAAAAGCCGGGAAGCAATATGTTACGGTTTGAATGACGAAACGGTTGTAACAAAAGCGAACATTCAATTGCCCGGTTTGAAAGAAAGTTTACGTTTATGCAAAGCTCGCCTGTTAGCAAAACTTATATCTTGCCCGCTACATACATCTGGTTAAGTGTGGGGGTGGGGTTACCGCCTGCTTTTTCAAGCGTAACGGCAAACATTTCGGCGCGGGGGATATTTTTCATTTTACAAACACCGTCGCAATCACCAATAACGCCGGCATCAACAGGTTTGCCATCAACAATAGCCCATAACTGGTACTGCTTGCCAGCAGGCGCCTGGGGCAGGTTATTTACAAACAGGTACACATCTTTGGTGCGGGTATCCCAGTAAATGGTAGCAACATCATTAGGTTCTTCTTTCTTAACACCACCCATTTTTACCACGTGCATGGCACTGTCCTGGAAGATGTTGATAGTTTGCTGAAGGCTGTTATACCTGGCCTGGTATGCCTCCAGCGTTGCCTGCTTGTCAAGCAATGCCTGGTAGCTGTCAGATGCAGATTTATATCCTTTGTAATAATATACATTAAGCCCGGCGCTTGCCACCAGCAGTATAATTGCTGCTGCTGCAACACCACGCCAAATACCGGGTTTGCCAATTTCTAACACTTTGGCGCCGCTTATTCCGTCACTTTGGGTGGCAGGCGCGGGGGGTATTACAAGTGTTTTAGGTGCTTCAAATTCATCATCCAGGGCGTCCAGTACCTGCTGTTTTAATTCAGCGGGTGGTTTAATGCTGCCTGCGGCCATATTTTTCTCAATAAGGGCTTCAAAATCCTCAACGGCCTGCTTTATTTCAGCATGTTGCATACAAAGCGTCTCCAGCTCTGCCGCTTCCTCAGCGCTGGCTAATCCCAGCACATAGCTTTCAATTATACCACTTTGTATGTATGCTTTAATGTCCACCTTCCACTTATGATTTAATGATATCCCTCAACTGTATTAATGCAGCCCGCATTCTTGTTTTAACAGTACCAAGGGGTATGTTCATTAGTTTTGAAATTTCCTCCTGCGTATATCCCTGGAAATAAGCAAGCTCTACAAGCACCCTGTAGTCTTCCTTAAGCTGGTAAACAAGTTTTCTCAGTCCAATCTTGTTAATATTGGTTGATGTGCTGCCGGCTGTTTCATATACGGCTTCGGTTAACTCCCGGTTTTGCTGGCTGTTGTTAAAACCCTTGCTCCTTACCATGTCTATCGAAGCGTTTCTCGCAATATTTAGCATCCAGGTAAAAAGCCGGCCTTTACAGGCATCATACAGGTCAATTTGCCGCCATATTTTTATAAATACTTCTTGCAACACATCGTTGGCCAGTTCCCTGTCCGGTACTATGGATAATACTACTGCGTATAATGCGCCGGAATAATTATCATACAAATAACTAAACGCTTGTTGCTGTCTTGCTTTCAGCATTTCAACAAGTTCGTTTTCAGTATATTTTGTATCTGTTCCAGTCATTTGTACAAAAAAAGTAACGCAGGGTGTATTAGCGCAATTATCCTACCAGCTTTTCGTAGGCATCTGCATCCATTAAGCCATCAAGGTCGGCAGGGTTGCTAACGGTTATTTTAACCATCCAGCCTTCGCCGTAGGGGTCGCTGTTTACCAGCTCCGGGTGTTGCTCAAGGGCGCTGTTTACTTCCGCAATGGTAGCATCAACCGGCAAAAACAAATCACTTACTGTTTTCACAGCTTCCACTGTGCCAAATATATCTTCGGCTTTCAGGCTTTTACCAACGGTGGTAATATCCACGTAAACAATATCGCCCAATTCGCCCTGCGCAAAGCTTGTTATGCCTACCAGTGCGGTATTGCCGTCAACTATTTTTATCCATTCGTGGTCTTTGGTGTATTTAAGTTCTGATGGAAAACTCATAAATGTTTTTTTTGTGCTGCAAATATTCAATTTTCTTTTTAAAAAAACGACCAGCAATATTAATTCAGCATCCTCATTTTCATCCAGGCATCTTTCACAGGCCGGTCATTCCCGTCGCGCGGCTGGCTGGCTATTTTATCAATAACATCCAGGCCTTGTATAACCTCGCCAAAAACGGTATAATTCTGGTCCAGGTGGGGTGCGCCGCCAATCGTCCTGTATGCTGCCCTTTGCGCATCAGTAAAGTAAAAGGAGGGGTTTAAAGGCCACATCCTGCGTTCTTCCACTACGTTTAAAGCAGAGTCTGTAAACACCTTTCCTTCCACAATATAAAACTGGCAGTTGCTGCTGGCCTTTTCAGGGTTATCATCTCTTGCCATAGCCAGCGCCCCTTTTTTATGAAACAGGTAGGGCCTGAATTCTGCAGGTATCCTGCCTCCCGGCGCCTCTCCCTCGCCTAAAAAAGCCCCGGCCTGCGCGTGTTTCGATTGCGGGTCGCCGCCCTGTATCATAAAGTCTTTAATCACCCGGTGAAAAAGCAGGCTGTCGTAAAAGCCCTGCTGCACCAGCTTAATAAAGTTGTCCCTGTGTAACGGGGTGGAGTCGCTTAAGCGTACTATCATGGTGCCGAAGTTGGTGGTAATTTCCACCAGGCGCTCATGGTGGCCCCGGCCATTTAACTTGTGCGATACACTGCAGCCAAAAAGCAACAATGCGCTAATGGCAGTTACAGCAAATTGTTTCATGCGTGGTAATGGTTTAAAGGCCCTGCAGGCTGAAATAAAGTAAAACATGGTCTTTTAAAAAATCTTCCTGCTCTGTAAGGCTTTGCGCCGGCAGTTCTTTTACCTGTTTAAAATGTGGCCACCCGTCTTTATCCAGGCCTGTCATTTCGTAGTAACCGCTATTGCTTAACACAGTGCATACGGCAACATGCATCAGGTCCTGCTTTTGTTCTTTGGTTATTTTGCTTTTAAAAAAATTGGTTTCCTGTATCCCTATCAGGAACAGGATGGCTTCCATATCAGGCTTTTTACCAAAACGCTCCACCAGTTTTGCTTCCAGGTTCCACCAGCGCTGCTGCAAATCATCTTTCACATTCGTCATGCAACAAAAATACGGGAATATATACGTTGGGGAGGGCAGAAAAGTTTGGGGCCACGGCATTCAAAGTTTAGCGCTGCCCGGCCTGAGATAATTTGCGTAATTAAACCAGGTTTTTTCAAACTCGTCTTTTGTTATTAAAGCGGCCATAAACTGCGTATCGCCATTAATCTCTTCAATTCCGGGTAATGGTTGGTCAGCTAATTTACAACCGCCAAAGCTAAAAGCCTGCGAGGCCATACCAAAACTTCCATCTTTAAATACTTCTATTTTTCTCGTCTCAAAGCGGTTGTCATCTAACTCTGTATAAAAAGTACCAGGCTCATCCTCAAAATAATGAAACCAGGTTGCCTTAAAGTATTCCATGCAATGCTTTATTCAAACCAATTTACCAAAAATTCCGTATGCGCAAAGGAAGAGCAGGTATAAAAGGCAGAAGCTATATTTGCAAAAATTTCTTTCATGTTACAGGTGAATGTTTTGCGCAATAACCCTGCATGGGTAAAGGAGCGGCTGGCTGTGCGGCATTTTAAGCAGCTGGAACTGGTGGATGATATTATTGCATTAGATGATAAACGTAAAAAGCTGCAGCTGGATTTTGAT
>DASZUX010000259.1:0-5676 GCA_035547455.1 Chitinophagaceae bacterium | reverse complement strand
CTTGTAACATACCCGATGCCGCTGGCCGGTACGTTCCAGTCACGGGCAATCTGTACAGCATATTCTTCATTTAATACTGGGTAAAATACCGGCTGTTCCGGCAACCTGGGTGGAAATTTTTTGTAGCCAGAATCTGCTATTTTTTTTAATTCATCGGGTCCAACGGGCCTGTATAATGTGCGTATCTTCATTTTCCCTGCTGCGAGAATTGTTTTATTACGGGTTGTATCTCTTCCAGTTTCAATGGCCTCACTATACCCTTGCCAATTTTCTCCAGCAACACGTAGTGTATCTCGTTTTTAAACCGTTTCTTATCACTCATCATCATCTGCAATGCCCTGTCTGCATCGTATTTATAAAATGCAGGCAGGCCATACTTAACAATCAGCGACGCTATTTTGCCCGCATCTTTAAACTGCACCACTGCGGCACTCAGGTACGCTGCCGCCACCATACCTATTGCTACCGCATGACCATGAGGTAACTGGTAAGTATTTTCAATGGCGTGGCCCAGCGTGTGGCCGTAGTTCAGCAGTTTTCTGTCCCCCTGCTCAAATTCATCCTGCTGCACCACTTTGCTTTTGAGTAACGCATTACGCTGTATAAGTTTATTCAGCAGTTTTTTATCTTTTTGAAAATCGGAGGGCTTATGTTCTTCCAGCAATCTAAACATAGCCGCATCTTTAATACAGGCATGTTTTATTATTTCAGCAAAGCCGTTTACCCATTCTTCTTTTGGCAGGGTTTTAAGCAATGTGTAATCGTACAGCAAAAAATCGGGTTGCCTTATTAATCCCACCATATTCTTATACATCCCCACATCCACGCCATTCTTGCCACCGATAGATGCATCCACCATTGCCAGTATGCTGGTAGGCACAAAGCCAAATTTTACACCGCGCATATAAATGCACGCTACATAGCCTGCCATATCAGTAATTACACCGCCGCCAACGCCAACTATAAAACTTTTCCTGTCGGCGCCATACTCCACCAGCTTTTCAATAATGTTATCTACCGTGTGCTGATTTTTATAAGCTTCCCCCGCCGGCGCCACAATCACTTTCCAGTACCTGAAACGTTTTTCATGCTTTTTAAAAATATTTTCATCGGTGATGATGAAAGTGTTTTCTTTTGGCACAAGCTTTTCGAGGTGCTCGAAAGAAGCGTCAAAATAATAGGTTACATCTTTAGAAGAAAAAGCAAGTTTCTTAGTTGTCATCGTTCTGTTACTATTAATTCAACAGATTCTGCATTTATCCTGATGCTTTGGTCATTAAGAAAAAATATAATGATATCGTCATCCGTAGATGTTTGACCAATGATCACACTATCGAAATCATTCCTCATATCCGCTGTAGCATATCCAATTCGCTCCAACGTGGTATCATCATGCCTGTAATCGTCAACTTCCTTTTTTACAATTTGTAAATAGGAGACATTATAAAAAATAAGTTGAAGAGTGGTTGGCAGTGACTTTCTCACCCAATCGCCATTACTAATTTGCCACTGCACTGCTAATTGCCGTAAAGCAACATTATAATTAAAGCTTTCGAAATTATAATCATTATGAAGATCGATTTTTATTCCATTGAAATTAAATCCAATGTTTTGATGAAAATCAATTTCGAAATTCTTTAACATCATCGTTGTAACACTTACGAATTCAACACCCTATTCTGGTGGTTGATGCTCTCCATGTGCATGGCATCAAAATACTTTGTAATAAACTCTTTGCTCAGGCCAAGTTTATCGCCTTTTGCAAATGCCCTTTCCAGTATATCGTTCCAGCGGTTGGTTTGCAGAATGGTAATGTTGTTATCCTTTTTATACTGGCCTATTTTTTCAGATATCTTCATACGCTGGCCGAGTATCTGCATAAGTTCATCATCCAGGTGGTCTATCTGCTGGCGAAGTTTTTCCAGTGCGGCATGGTATTCGGCACTGGCCACATCTTCCTTCCTCCATTTAATAGCTTCCAGCATTTCAGCCAAACGTTCAGGTGTAACCTGTTGTTTAGCATCGCTCCAGGCTTTATCAGGGTTGCAATGGCTTTCAATAATTAACCCGTCAAAGTCAAGGTCAATAGCTTTTTGTGCTACATCCTGCAGTATATCTCTGCGGCCGCAAATATGGCTGGGGTCATTAATAAATAACATACCCGGGTTGCGGCGTTTCATTTCAATGGCCAGGTGCCACATGGGTGCATTACGGTATTCTGTGTTGCCATAACTGCTAAAGCCACGGTGTATCAAACCAATTTGTTTAATACCTGCTTTTGCAACACGTTCAACCGCACCAATCCACAACTCAAGGTCGGGATTAATTGGGTTTTTTATCAGCACGGGTACATCAACGCCACGCAGCGCATCAGCCACTTCCTGTACGCTAAACGGGTTAACAGTAGTACGCGCACCAATCCATAATATGTCAACATCAAATGTTAAAGCATCTTCCACCTGCTTGCCGGTTGCAACCTCAACCGCCCAGGGTATGCCGGTAACTTTTTTTGCGCTTTGCAGCCAGGGAAGTCCTTTAGCGCCAATACCTTCAAAACTTCCGGGGCGTGTGCGTGGTTTCCAAATGCCCGCACGCATAACATCTACCCTGCCAATTTTGTGCAGCCCTATTGCAGTTTCCATTACCTGCTCTTCAGTTTCTGCACTGCAAGGGCCTGCAATAATCAAAGGGCGTTTTTCCCATTTTTCCTGCACCAGTTGTTTGGCGCTTTGTGTTTCTGTTGCCTGCATAATTTGTGTCCTCCTGTCCTGTATTATACAAGACTTTTCATATGGAACCAGCGGTTACCGGTTTGATTGTTTATGTTTAAAATGTTCGTCGTTCGGTATTTTGTTAAAAATCAAGTTGCATCTACCTGCTGTTTGCCTCATTCATTCTTATTCTTCTGCCCTTGTAGTTTTTGCCGTCAATACTGCGCATCATCTGGTTTGCTACACTGGCATCCACTTCTATCCAGCTATTCATCTCTTTCATGTCAATTCTTCCCAGCACCTCTTTTCTTAAATCACTCATATCAAGAATAAATTGTAAGAAGCTGGCTTTGTAAAAACCATCTTTAGTGCCAAGATTTACAAACAACCTTTTATACTCGCCGCTGTAATTGCCACGGTTGTCGCCCCGGCCATCTTTCCTGCCCCGGCTTTGGTCGCGTGCGCCCTGTTCACGATTTACCCTTCTTTCTTCGCGTATGTTAAGGTCACCTGCATTTTCATAATACTTCAAAAAGCGATCAAATTCCATGGCTGCTACACGCTTCAATATTTCCTCCTTATTTATATCCGCAAACTTTTCTTCCAGCATGGGCACGTAAGTTTCATAGTCGCCATGGCTTATATCTGTCTGCAGCAGTTTATCCATAAAAAAGAAAAACTGCTTCCTGCACACGTCTTTACCGCTGGGTATTTCAAAACGGTGAAAAGGCGCCTGTACTATCCGCTCTATCTGTTTCAGCTTATAAAGCTCCCGGGTATGTACTATGCTCATACATATCCCGGTACTGCCGGCACGGCCTGTACGGCCACTGCGGTGCGTGTACACTTCCACGTCATCCGGCAACTCGAAATTTATTACGTGTGTTATACCCTGCACATCAATACCGCGTGCAGCAACATCTGTCGCAATTAATAATTGCAGGCTTCTATCCCTAAACTGGCCCATTACCTTGTCACGCTGCTGCTGCGTTAAATCGCCATGCAGTGCATCAATATCATAGCCTTCCCGGGTAAGCTTTTCTGCAATTTCCTGCGCATCGGCTTTAGTACGGGTAAATATTAAACCATATATACCGGGGGTAAAATCAATCAGTCTTTTTAATGTTTCGTAACGGTGTTGTGCCGCCGTAACATAATACTGGTGATCAATACTCTTATTAGCCGTATTGGCTTTGCCTACGGTAATTTCAACAGGCTCTTTCATGTACCGCTTGCTTACCCTGCGTATCTCCGGCGGCATAGTTGCGCTGAACAGCCAGGTGCTTTCCCGCCTTGGTGTATTCTTCAGAATAAACTCAATATCCTCCTGGAAACCCATATTCAGCATTTCGTCTGCCTCATCCAGTATCACATATTCAATTTCTTCAAGATTTATTGCTTTTCGCTCAATTAAATCAATTAACCTGCCGGGCGTAGCCACCACTATTTGCACACCACGCTTTAAATCTCTTATCTGCATTCCTATGCTGGCGCCGCCATACACTGCCACTACGTGCACACCATGCAGGTGTTTTTTAAATTGCTCTATTTCGTTTACAATCTGTATGCACAATTCACGCGTGGGACAAACCACCAGCGCCTGCGGAATTTTTTTATCTTCATCAATTACGTGCAGCAGCGGCAGGCCAAACGCCGCTGTTTTGCCGGTGCCTGTTTGCGCCAGCCCTATAAAATCTTTGGTACCGCGCAGCAATACCGGTATGCCTTTTTCCTGTATTTCTGTTGGGGTAACAAAACCCAGTTCAGCGGTAGCCTTTACCAGCCTCTCGTCCAGCCCCAAATCATCAAATGTCGTCATTCAGTTTTTAAATTTTGCGCAAAGGTAACTTAATACTAGGATTTGTCCTGATATAACCGTGATTTCAACCCGATTATATCAATTAACCCGAAATACGCAATTACGTTATCAATTTCTTAATTTCTATTATTAATCAAACTCATTACTTTATTATCCTTCTTATCTTATTCGCATTCTCCATCAATTCATATAAATAGTCCATGTTCTCTTTCTCCAGGCAGGCTTTAAACTTGCGCAACTGGCTTATATGCTCGTTCAAAACATCCAGCACATTCTCCCGGTTCTGCATGAATATAGGCGCCCACATAGCCGGGCTGCTTTTGGCCAAACGCACTGTACTTTCAAAACCACCGCCGGCCAGCTCAAATATGGCATCCTCCTCTCTCTCTTTTTCCAGTACGGTATTGGCCAGGGCAAATGAGGTAATATGAGATATATGGCTGATGTATGCCGCATGTATGTCATGATTTACGGGATCCATATACACCATATTCATGCCCAGTGCGCGGTAAATATCTTCCACTGCTTTTACCGCTTCAGGGTCTGATTTTTCCTTCTCACATATCACGCAACTGCGGCCTGCAAATGCATTGTGCACTGCTGCTTCGGGGCCGCTGTATTCAGTACCCCACATAGGGTGCGTGGCTACAAAACGGCTGCGCATGGGATGGTCTTTAAGGGCTTCGCAAAGCGCTGCTTTTGTGGAACCGGCATCTGCAACAATTTGGCTTTCCGTAACCATATCCATTACCTGCAGCATTACAGGTATAGTAGAGTCAACAGGTATGGCTACGTAAATCAAATCTGCTTTTTTTACGGCTTCTTCCAAGGGCAGGGCTTCATCTATCAACCCGAGTTCCAGCGCTTTTTGTTCACTCGCCCGCGTACGGCTAACACCTGTTACATGCTTTACAAAACCCTTATCTTTTAATGCCAGCGCAAATGAGCCGCTTATTAAGCCAACACCTACTATGGTTAAATTATTAAACATGCAACTTTAATTAATTATGCGTACTGGTTTTAATTCTCTTTATCGCTTCCTCAAACCTTTCAATACTGCCGCACAAGCTTACTCTTATATACCCGTTACCTGCGCTGCCGAATATGCCGCCCGGTGTAATAAATACATTGCTATTATATAATACA
>DASZUX010000258.1:0-2173 GCA_035547455.1 Chitinophagaceae bacterium | reverse complement strand
CCTTGGTGCTTAAGGTTGCGAATGACGGGTTGGCGGTAACGGCAATGTTAACCCACTTAAGCCCCTGCTCAAGATGCGTATTGTTTTGCAGTGTATAATTTGCCGCGCTGGCATACCCCTGCCAGGTAAAGCCGGTAGTATTTTTTAGTTCTTCTGTGGCATTGGTAATTACAATATCGTCGGTAGCAAAAGTTATTTTTACCGGTAATTGTTTCTTTTCCCAGTTAAGCACCAGTTCGCCGGAGTTTTTATCTACATTAATAAAGTTGTAGGTCAGTTGCTCTGTCATGGGTATATCGCGCAGCGTTATGGCCGCACGCAGCAAGTCCTGTGCAGAGTCGTACCAGAAACTGCCCCAGCTACGGCTGTCTTTTGAAAGGATTACCTCGCCGGTGCTGTTATCGTTGTGTATTACAAAGCTTAGCCCATAAATGCCTGCCGGTAAAGGTTTGCCCTGCAGTGTACAGGCGTGTGAAAACTCGATGGTAGTGTTTTCATTAGCGCCCGCACGCCATGGTGCAGGGTTATGTGCGCCAAATGCCTGTACGTTATAGCCATAAGGTACCAGCTTGCCCCATATTTCCCTGCCCTTAACAGAAGGTCTTGAATACTTTACTGTTACAGTTGAAATACCTATGATTTGCGATACGGTGGCCGCTGCACTGGGCCTTGGTATAGAAACCCCCTGTGCCGTACTGTTTACAGCAGTGGCTATGAGTAATACAAAAACTACAGGTGTAGTAAAAAGCTTAAGCATGTGCATGTTTGTTTTGGTGAAGGAATAGCCTTTAAAATACATTTTGCTGCCGGCCCTGACTGACATAATAATACCGAAGCAGGAATATGCCCTGCTAAAACCCGTAATCTGCGGGCTTTCATAGTTATGCCCTTAGTTTACCGGCGGGCAAGTTTTACTGTGTATTGTTATTTACTAATGTAGTTTTGTGCAAAATTTGAGACTTGGTGAATTCGATTACATATAAACCGGGATGGTTTTGGGGGCTGCTGGCTATAGGGGCATTGTTATTACTGCTGCGTCTTGGTGCAACGCCTATTTACATACTGGATGAGGCAAAAAATGCCGAATGTGCACGCGAAATGCTTCAGCGGCAGGATGTGATTACGCCGGTATTTAATGGCGAACTGCGGCCAGATAAGCCGCCGCTGCATTATTTTTTTATGATGGTAGCTTATAAAGTGCTGGGCACCACGCCGTTTGCGGCACGTTTTTTTTCAGTTGTCATGGGTTTGTTAACCGTACTGGTAACATACATATACACTAAGAAATTTTTGGTGCCTTTTGCTGCATTCTGCGCTGCTGCCGTGTTGCTGGCAAGCCCGCATTTTTTGTTTGAGTTTCGCCTGGCGGTGCCTGACCCTTATTTGATATTTTTTTTAACGCTGGGCCTGTTTAGCGCGTTTGCCTGGGTGCAGCAGAACAACAGCAGCCAGTTATATATATCTGCAGTTGCACTGGCGTTGGCAATACTTGCCAAAGGGCCGGTAGCGCTGGCCTTGCCCGGCCTGTGTGTATTAGTTTGGGTGGTGTTAAGTAAAAAATGGAGAATACTTTTTAACTGGCGGCTTTTAATAGCAGCAGCTATTGTAGTAATAATTGCTGCGCCCTGGTACCTTGCGGTTGATAAAGCCACAAACGGCGAATGGACAAGGGGCTTTTTTATAGATAACAATCTTAACCGTTTTTCAGACCCGCAGGAAGGGCATGGCGGCTTGTTTATTGTTACCCCCCTGTTTGTTATTATCGGGTTACTGCCTTTTACCGGGTTTTTGGCAGAAATAATTAAGCGGCGCAAGCTTATTTTTCAGCATGCTATTGTAAAATTCAGTGGTATCGTGGTACTGGTGTTTGTGACTTTTTTCAGCATTGCAAGCACAAGACTGCCCAACTATCCTATGCCATGCTATCCTTTTGCAGCTATTGTTCTTGGCAGTTATATAGCAGCGTTGGTTGACGGGCAGGTGCAAAGCAAAAAATATCCTTTCTTTATTGTGCTGGTATTTTCAGCAGTTGCTGCAGTGGCAGGCTATTTTGCCATTGGCAGCGAATCTGAGTTGCGTTTTTTACAGTGGCTTCCTTTACTGCTGCTGGTGTGCCCCGTAGTATTGCTGGCGGGTTATGTGCTATGGCCAAAAAGATGGAGCGTCATCATTC
>DASZUX010000257.1:0-13047 GCA_035547455.1 Chitinophagaceae bacterium | reverse complement strand
TTTTTTAACGTGCCTGCCAGGAGGAATTTCTTAAAAAGCAACACGGCAGAACTAAGACACATAGTGGATGAGTTTATAAGGGTAGCAATGGCTTTTCCCGCTATATTTTTCTCTCTCACCAGCAATGGGCAGCAGGTTTTTCATTTAGAAAGCGGCAGCCTTAAGCAACGCGTACTGCAGATACTGGGCAACCAGTTTAATACAAAACTGGTGCCTGTAAAAGAAGATACTGATTACTTAGATATTCATGGCTTTATTGGTAAGCCAGATGCTGCAAGAAAAACAAGAGGCGAGCAGTACTTTTTTGTAAACAACCGCTTTATACGCAGCGCTTACCTTAACCACGCGGTGATGAGTGCGTTTGAAGGCATTATTGCCAAAGACAGCTTTCCGTTGTATGTGCTGTTTATCAATCTTGATCCTACACAGGTAGATATTAATGTACACCCCACAAAGCAGGAAATAAAGTTTGAGGACGAGAAGATTGTTTATGCTTTTGTGCAGGCGGCTGTAAAACATGCACTGGCACAGTTTAGTATAGCGCCTTCACTCGATTTTACGCTGAACGCAGAAATACAGCAGATGGATGCGGTTAACAAACCCCTGACAGAAGAAAAAAGAGAGCATGTAACGGGCTCAAACCTGTACAAAACCTTCACCCAAAAAAACCAGGCACATTTTATTGAGCCAACGGAGAAAAGCGAGTTAAAACATTGGAAGGACTTTTTTACCAGTAGTGAACCAAGCCAGCTTATACAGCCTGCCACTACACAGGATACTGAAATACCTGCTGTACCTGCAGGGCGGTTTGATTATGAACTGCCGGTACAAAATAATATATACGCAAGCGCCACAGGCAGGCAACTGGCAGCAGGCAACTGGCAGCCTGACACAACGTGCATACAACTGCACAACACTTACATTCTATCGCCCACGCAAAGTGGTTTTTTGCTGGTACACCAGCAACTGGCGCATGAGCGGGTTTTATACGAGAAGTTTACCACTGCTGTGCATGGCCGGCCCATAGCCACGCAACAAAGCCTTTTTCCGGCCACGCTGGAACTTGCCGCGGCAGATGCTGTACTACTTAACGACTTACTGCCGGAGTTGCAAAACATCGGTTATCTTATTGAACCCTTTGGCAAAAACGCTTTTGTGATACAGGGTACACCTGCCGATGTAATTACCGGTAATGAAAAACATGCTATAGAGCTGCTGATTGAACAGTTTAAACACTTTAGCAGCGATATTAAATTCAGCAAGCGCGAAAAACTTGTGCGCTGCATGGCCCGCCAGCAGGCTATTAAAGCCGGGCAGCCGTTAACACAAAAAGAAATGCGCACTTTGATTGATGAGCTATTTGCGTGCAATACCGCCAACATTACCCCAACCGGCAGCCCTACCTATATGGAGTTTAAAGAGGATTACCTTGACCAGATGTTTGGCAGGTAGTGCAGTTATCGCTTGCCGGATTGCCAAAGTTCATACCGCAGAAAAATGTTAAGAGAAGCATTCCTCTCCTTTTGCAATTGCCCCGTAACAGGCGATGCAAAAGTTAAATAAGGCTGCAGCCCCCACGCATACCCGGCGCCTAATGTAACCCGCTTGTACGTGTATTGCATCTCGGCCATAAACTGTAAATACGACCTTGCAAAAACCTTGGCGGAATCATGGTTAAAGGTTACGATTTTACTGGTAAGTACGGAGTCGCTGCCCGTATTGCTTACAGAGCGGCCTGTTTCTTGTTGTATAACGGCGCTTTCAAAGTGGTTCCATTGGATGCCCGCCCCAATTGAAAAATTAGGTACGGGTGTATAATGAATACTTACAGGTAACTGGTGATAGTAAGTCTTCTTAACCCGGTTGGAGGTATAAGTAGTAATACCCGTCATTGTATCGGTAGCTATGGGCGTTTTACTGTACACAATGTCTTTAGTGTACTGCGGCGCACCATATTTAAACTCTACCTGTAAAAACTTTTTGCCCTGGTACGCCCTCAAGTAAGCTGAAGGAATATAATCGGCTAAAGAGCCTTTTCTGCCTTGTGCATTGTAGGGGGCTGCTGTTTGCCCATCTACAGGCAATAATTGCTGTAAGGCGATGCCCGCGCCAAACCATGGCTTCATAGTTTCTGCAGGCTCGGCGGCAGGCAGCCGCTTTTTGGTTGATGAAGTATCCGCCGGCTTCATAATCATCGTTTGGTTTTGAGCATTAGCAGCAGGAATTTCTGCCATTGCTGATGTTGCCGGAATGCCGGTGCTATCCTGTTTCACAAACGAAGTGCTATCACCATGACCAATAGTTTGCAATGGTTGGCCTGCTGGCCTTTGATTATCAGCATCACCGCCATGTTTTTGAGCCCCTTGCATTTTTACAGCTAAATGTGCAATATCTTTCTCATAAAGGCTTGTTCCTGTAATATGGGCAGTGCCCGTTTGCTTTACGCGTATAGCTGTTACCTCCTTCTCAACCTCAATGCTGCTTTTTGTACCGGCTTTATAGGCAGCGGTATCACGCTGATGTAAAACTTGCTGGTTTACAAGGCCTGTGTCTCTCAGCACCGGCAATTGGTTTGTATTGGTGCCTGTTTGCATTCTGGCAGTTATTATATACAATACTACTATCGTTAGTACAGCAACTGCCAGCAGCAATACTGCTGTGCCGCTGCGAAGACAGCCTTTGTTGGGGGTGGGCATAACAACCTCGTCATCGCCATCTTCTTCCAGCATACGGTGCATCGCCTCCCATGCCTTGTCTTCTGCAGGTACAGGCACGTTTAAAAGCTTTTGCCCCAGCGGCGCTTCGTATGGTAACAGCTCGTTCATGCTACAGCATATACTTTTTTAATTGGTGTTGTAATATTTTCCGGGCTTCGCTCAAATGCCATTTACTGGTACCCTCGCTTATGTTCAGCATACCGGCAATTTCTTTGTGGGTAAAGCCATCTAAAACATAAAGGTTAAACACTGCCCGTGTAGCCGGCGGTAATTGCTGTACCATGCTTAATATTGCGTCTTCGTTCATTCCTGCAACTACTTCAGGAGGTATGGTAACATCTGTAAACCCCGTTATCTCATGTGTGGGTATATTCTTTCCTTTCGCCCGTATCACGTTAAGGCAGGTATTGATGATGATAGTTCGTATCCAGGTATAGCCGCTGCCCTTAATTGGTGTAAAACCGGCTATATTTTTAAACACTTTATAAAAGCCTGTATTAAGCGCTTCCAAAGCGTCCTGTTCATTTTTGGTATAGCGCAGGCAAATAGTCATCATTGCGCTGTAAAAACTGCGGTACAGTTTTTACAGCGCAAGCCTGTCGCCTTTCCTGCAACCTTCTATAAGCTGCTCAATATCTTTTGGGCTGTCATTCAACTCATCAGCTGGCGTTCATTCGTTTTTTACAATGCCGCTTTGTAAGCAGGGCTGTCATACATACAGCATATACACGCCAAAGTATAAGAGGGTTGGGTATTGCGCCAGGTTATTTAATATTGCTGCTGCACCTTTGTTAAAAACCGCTCAACGGCACGTCTTACCGTCGTGGCGCTTACTTTATGGTTGTTTACCAGTACGGAAAAAACAAGTATTTTGTTCCTGCGGGTTATAAGGTAGCCGCTTAGTGCAATGTTATTGCTCAGCGATCCGGTTTTAGCATAAATTTTACCCGTAAGGCCTTTATAGTAGCTGCTAAGGGTGCCGGTACCCCCGGTTTCAAAAATAGTGGTAATGCGGCTCCAGTTATATTCGTTTTTCACCCGGTTAAGTATATATACAAAATCCTGCGGGGTAAAAAGGTTAAACCGGCTAAGGCCGCTGCCGTCTACCCATTGCGGGCGGCGTGGCAGGTCTTTTAAATCACTGTGTAACAATGTGTCAATTATCTTTTCGTCATTCATCACCCCCAATTTCTCGTTACTCACCATCAGCAGGCTTTGTTCCGCGTAAAAATTATCGCTGCGGTGCATCATGATTTTTAACAGGGAGTCTGTGGGCTGTGAGTGAATAATGTTAGCTGCCTTCCCGGCAGGACCAAAATTTGTTTCCACAACTGCATGCAGCGTATCATGCAACAAGGCGCAAAGCTGTTTTATATCGGGTTTAAATGGTACTTCAAGATAGCTGTTGCGGCCGGGAAAAATAGCAACATCATTATTGTCCCACTCCTTATTTATACTGAACCCGCTGTCAAGATTGGCTCCTTCTGCACTAATGTATGGAAAGGATGGGGGCGATACCTGCACTCCGTTACTCTTTTTTGTAATACGCATTACATTACCATATACCGGCAGGTTGCTTCGCTGGGCCATATAGTAATCCTTATAATCATCCCAGCTCCAGCCCAATCCTTCGTATTCGTCGGTAAAGAATGGGTGCTCTATTATTATAGTTTTGAATTTTGAGAGAAAATCAAATACGGGCTGGTTTTTAAAATCAGGATGCAGCAATGTAGGGTCGCCGGTGGGATCAATATACACTGTATCGCCATTTCCTGCGTGGTAGCGTATGCCCACCAGGCTATCGCCCAAATATTTCATCGCAGCATAACAGGTAAATATTTTGGTATTACTGGCCGGTATAAAATACTTATCGCCCTGGTAATTATAAATGTATTTGTTGGCCGTTGCATCGTACAGGCATATACCTACATGTGCTGATGCAAGGCTGGAATCGTCAATAACATCCTCGGTTGCCGCCTTGCTTATTATATGTGTACTGCTGCAGGAAGTAAAGCAGGCATTTAGTAAAAAATAATTAATAACTAACAATAATGTTGTTTTACAGGTTGTTTTCATATATCCTTCTTTTATTGTTAATTACTATTCTTAATTATTACTTAGTCACGCTCAATTGCCCTTAGCCACCTTTCCGGCATTTCATTTTGCGATGCTGCTATATAGTCCTTATAGGTGCAGGGAATAAACTTGCCATCGGGCAACTGCATCCACCACCGGTTGGTTATTTTGCTGCGCAAAAACTCCGCATCAAAATCACCAAAGGCCATTTTGAAATGGAGGAAATTGTCATTATCGGCAGACGGCTCTTCCTCGTTTTTAATTTTTTGCACACCATCCATAAAATACCATAACATGTGGCTTATTTGTTTGGCAGTAAGGCTATGTATATCCTGTTGCGGCAGGTAGCCGTAAATGCCGGTAGTGGTGGCATGCCCCATGCCTGCAAAACGCATTACAGAGCAGGCTTCTGCCCCGTCAAACCCGTTGGGGCTAAGGTAATTGGCAGGTGCGTGGCTGTTTTGAATGGCAGCAATATCAAATGCAAAAAGTTTTGCATTGCGTATTACCGGTTCCACTTCATTAATGTCTTCTTTCAGCCTGCCTGCGCGGTAACAATCAAACCCCAGTTTATCTATGGTTTCCAGTAAAGCAGGGTGCACAAAATAACTTTGAAACCCAATATGGTTATAGTGTCTTACGTAATTAGGCTCGGTAGTAAGTAATGGCATCAAAAAGCCATCGGCTGGCAGGGTATTGTCAACATCAATATCAATTGTGGCATCCACATTGGCAATCTCAATTATTTCTTTTAGTTCAGCATAGGCGCTGTACTGTGCCAGCATAACATCATGCGAGCCTCCTAATATAACTATGCGCTTTTTATGCTGCAGCAGTTCAGACAGTACGGTACGCAAAGCAGCATAAGTGTCCTGCAGTGTTTCGCCGGTTTTTACATTACCAATGTCCGCAATAGTAACATCGGTATGCCAGTAATGCAGGGCATAAAAAGCAGCCCTTATAGCATCGGGTGCTTCAGTAACGGTATGCTGCCTGCCCAGCCCGCGCGTTTCGCCGCAGCCTACCAGTACAATATCTGCTATGTCAATAGCAGGAAAGCTTTCATTATAAACAGCGATGTGTTTACCCAACTGGTGTTCCTTATATCCCTCATCGCCTGATAGCGCCGGTACATTTATAGGGTCTAAAAAGCTTATTATAGTATCAATTGCGTTAAAGGCCATGAAAATTATTTGCGACAAACATAGTATAGTTTAAGGGTTATAAATCAGTGCAGGGGTTAAAAAATATAATGCCGGCATTACACCTGTCCACAGGCTTTTGCAATTTATTATCAACCTTTTTTGCCAAATTTGCCGATATAAATGCGCCTGTTTTTTAAATATATTACCTGCCTGCTGATGCTTGTTTGCTGGGTGCGGCTGCATGCCCAGGGCAATTATAGTTTTAACAGCACGCCTGTATTAAACCCGGGGGATGACCCGGCTAAAAAGCTGGCCGATGCAGTATTTTATAGGATAGAAATAGCACAACCACGGGTTTTTACGGGTCAGCCGGTATTAGTGCAGTATAAATTTTATATGTCTGTACTGGACGAGCCAAGCCCAGGCAAAGCGCCGGCTTTTACAGGATGCAGTATTGTTGAATTGCCGCAGCAGGACGGGCCGTTGATTGAAATGGTAAATGGTAAAGCATACAACGTGCTGGTAGTGCGCAGGCTGCAGGTTACACCATTGCAGGACGGGCAACTGGTGCTGCCGGAGGCATCTATTAACAATGTTATCCAGTATGTTATAAAAGACAGCCCATACGATATTAAAGAATACAGGGTAGCAGCTTTTTGTAAGCCGGTTACGCTTAACGTACTGCCGTTGCCTGAAAAGGACAAACCGGCAAATTTTTCAGGGCTGGTAGGCAATTTTACATTAAGTGCCGGTGTTGACAGCAACACAGTACCAATGAATGATAATACACATTTGTCATTGGTTATTGCCGGTGCAGGTAATATTGCCGCCGTAAACCTGCCGGCAATTAACTGGCCTGCGCATACCCAGCATTTTGATGCTACTGATACCCAGCGGCTAAATTCCGATACCTTTCCTGTAAGCGGCTCTAAAATCTTTAATGTGCCGTTTATCGGTACACAGCAGGGTAATATTACCATTCCCCCGGTATCTTTCTCATATTTTGACCCTTCTGCAGAAAAATATGTTACGCTTCAGTCAGACAGCCTGCATATTAATTTTACAGCAGCATTGCCCCCCGGCAAAGAAAAAGAAATTATTACCGGGGACATAACCAACAGGAAATACCTGTGGATAGTTCCCGCTATAGCCCTGGTGGTAGCATTTGTGCTGGTTATAACCGGCAAAAAGCAACGGGCTGAAAAAAAACGGCGTGCAGCAGAAAAGGCAATTGCACAGCAGGCTGCTCCCGCCCCACCACCCGCAGCCATTGTTACCCCCCCCATAAACATTGCTGGCGCATTACAAACATTGCAGGAAACAGGGGATGATGCAGTATTTTTTAACCAGGCTAAAGTGTTATTAACCAGTGTACTTCAGCAAAAGTTTAAGCTTGCAGCCACCAATGATTATGCTATTTTAACAGAGTTGCAGGTGCTTGGCATAAACAGCGGTGCGCTTGAAAATACCAGCCATTTATACCGGTTATGTAACATGCGGCTGTATGCACCCATGGCCGATGAAGGGGAGCGGGTATTAGTGCTTGAAAAATTGGTTGCAGTGATTGAAGCGCTTGAATTGTAACTATTCAACATATTTGTAGCCCACACCTCTAACTGAATGAAAATGTTTTGGGTTACGGCTGTCCTCCTCAAAATACTTGCGAAAGTTTAATATAAAATTATCAATGGTGCGCGTAGTTGGGTAAACATTATAACCCCATACCATCTGTAATATTTTTTCCCGCGTAACCACTTCATTTTTATTCTCAAGCAACAGTTTAAGCAGCATAGCCTCTTTCTTGCTCAGTTCCACCTGCTTGCCATCCCACGTAGTGGCTTGTTGTGCGTTAAAGTCAATGGTATTGCTGCCAAAAGTATAAACATCGCCAATAGTTTCCCTGTCGCGCAACTGTTTGTTTTTTCGTATCAGCTTTTCAACGCGCAGCAGCAATTCCTCAAGGTTAAAAGGCTTTGTAAGGTAATCGTCAGCACCCTTTTTTAATCCCAGTACTTTATCGGCACCTGTACTTTTGGCGCTTAATATTAAAATAGGTACTTCGTTATGCTGCAGGCGTATGTTTTCCGTTACTGTAATGCCATCAATTTCAGGCAGCATTATATCCATGATTATAAGGTCAAAATATTCGTTCTGTACGGCCTTTAATCCTTCTTCGCCGTTATAGGCTGATGTTACTGTGTAGCCCTCTATCTCAAGGTTCAGTTTTAATGCTTCGTGCATATTTTCTTCATCTTCCACCAGCAGTATGTTTCCCTTTGTTTCCATACTTTTATAAGGCTTTTAAAGTTACTGTAAACACGGCGCCCTGTGGTAAGTTATCACTCACTGTAATACTTCCGTTGTGGTCTTTTACAATTTTCCTGCATAGGTATAATCCTAACCCTGTACCTTTTGCTTTGCGGGTAGCTTCATTGCCTACGCGGTAAAACTTGTCAAATATTTTTTTCTTTTCTTCATCATCAATACCAACGCCCTTATCGGCCACAGTTAATATAGCGCTACCTGTTTTTTTTTGCAGGTTTATTACAACAGGCGCCTGCTTTTGCGAGTATTTCAGGGCGTTGTCTATAAGGTTATTTAATACCAGTTGTAATAAGGTGGTTTCAGCGTTAATCATAATATCATCTTCTGTATTTAATTCAATAACCCTCTCTAAAAACCTGCTTTTAAAATCTTTTACACCGTTTTTAACCAGGTTTGAAAAATTTAGGGGCTGCCTGTTTAACCGGTAAGTCTCCATCTCCAGCTGGGCAGCTACTAAAATATTATTGGTAAGCGTATTAAGGCGGTTTGTTTCATCCAGTGCATTGGCCAGCAGCTTTTGCTGCATTGCTTCATCCAGTTTTCGCTTTTGCAGTGTTTCCAGGTTAAGACGGGCAACCGCAATAGGGGTTTTAAGTTCATGGGTCACTGCCATCATAAAATTTTGTTGCTGGCGGGATAACATTAACTGCTTTCTTACTGCCCTGTACACAAACGATGCCCCTACAATAATCAGCAATAAAAAAGTAGTGCCCTCGCTTATGTACTGAATTTTTTTGCGCCAGTGTTCCTGCTGAATTTCTTCAAATTGCTGTGTAAATACCGGGGCATCTTTCTTAAGCTGTTCTGCACGCAGGGCGGTCATTTCATCATTTTGCCGTTCAAGCACCAAAAACCAGTACACCAGTGCCGCTATAATATACACCAGTAAAAACCAGTACACAATAGTAATAAAAGCAAAACCCTGTTTTTTTATTGATACCATAGCCACGGCGGGTAAGCAAATAATGCGGTAAATACAGGCGAAGTTAGTAATAAAGGCCTCAATATGATTAGCTGGTAACGGGCATAGTTATTTGTAGGCCTGCATAAGTTTAAGCAGTACGCCGTTTGTCCACCCAAAGCCGTCCTGCGACGGGTATTCACCCCCGCCTGCCGGCAGGTGCGTATCAACTACATTGTATTTTTCCATTAGTTTGCCTGTTGCTTTGTACACCTTTACATTAAGGTTTATCCAGCGTTTCGCTATTTCTGTGGCAAGGTTGTGCATACCATACCGCTCAAGTCCTTTAACCGCCATATACTGCAGTGGGGCCCAGCCATTCGGGCTGTCCCATTGCTGGCCCGATTGAACTATAGTAGTTACGCAACCGCCGGCTTTAAGCAAATTTGTATGCAGCACTCCTGATGATTTTTCAGCCTGCTCCATAGTTGCTATGCCAAAAAAAAGCGGGTACATGCCTGCCATGGTAATATCATCATTTATCGCGTCTTGCCTAAAATTGTAATCTGTATAAAATTGTTGGGCAGGGTTCCAGCAATATTGATGTATAGCAGTTTTGCGTTTAGCCGCTAACACGGAGTAGCTAAAGGCCTCCTGTTTTTTGCCTGCAAGTGTACATGCTTCTGCCAGCGTATGCTCAAGGTAATACAAAAGACAGTTCAGGTCAACCGGTATAATATCACAGGTATGAATGGTGCTGAATAAATACTTATTACTGAACCAGCGACTGCTAAAGTCCCAGCCAGATTCGGCTGCAGCCCTTACATGCCTGAAGAGTTCCCCGTCATCACCAGGCGAAACATGGGCTAGCTCGATATCTTCTTTGAACGATTCCGGCCTGGCGGTGTTGTGCTCATCCCAGTAACGGTTAAGTATTGCTCCGCCTGGCAGGCAGGCCACATGGGCTACCGCAGTATTATCGTCCGTCAATGCTTCCTTACCGTGCATCCAGAAGGCATACTCTTTCTGCAGGTACGGTAATTTTTTTACCAATACTTCATCGCCTTTCTCTTCCCGCAGCAGTTGCACCATCAGCGCATAAAACGGTGGTTGTGAACGGCCTTTAAAATACGATCGGTTGCCGTTGGGTATGTACCCGATAGTATCAATAAGGTAGGAGAAATTATCAACCATGTTCTCAATCATTTGCACCCTGCCTGAAACCTGCAGGCCAAGCATGGTAAAATAACTGTCCCAGTAATAAATCTCCCCAAACCTGCCACCAGGCACTATATAAGGCCTGGGCAATGGTATAAGTGAACTTTTTTCTTCTCCGGGCTGCCGGGTAAGCACATCCCATAAGCCTTCGATATGCTTTTGTACGGGCTGGCTAAGGTTAGCCTCGTAGCCAGATGAAAATACTGCGGGCGGCAAAAAGTTCTGTTTTACAAAAACTGCCAGGTTAAATGAAGGAAATTGCTTTTCCTGTATATATTTTCTTTCTATTTCATCCAGCGGAAAACGGGGTAAACAATCAGGAAAGGTTTTCCCGTCGGGGAACACCTGCTGCATCTGCACATCTCTAAAAAGGTCTGCAAACTCGTATATCTCACCCATGGGTTGTATAATGAAGTTTTTACGCAGCCGCCGTACGGCGAACGGCCAGCTAATATACGAATGTTAAAGGGCAATTTAATCAATGTACCGGAACAGCCTGCGAAATATCTGCCTTAACTCCTGCTCTTTTTTGCAACCTGTTGAAGACATACAGCAACACCAGCAAAATGGCCATAGGTATTAGCGAGAAATAAAATGCTGTTTTACCCCCAAAATTTTCAAATATATGGCCGGTAATTACTGAGCCTGTGGTGCCGCCAAGTGCCGAAAATATTATGATTAAGCCAGACATTAAACCATGCTTACGCGGGGGCAGGGAGCTTAAAATAACTGAGTTGATAGCGGGGTAAACTGGCGCAATAACAAGGCCAATTAATGGAAATACGTATGCAGCTAATGGCGCGTCAAACCAAGACGTAATGCCCGTTGCAGGTATATTTCCGGCAAGCGGCATGGCCAGTAAAACAAGACTGGCAGCCAGTACAACACAACATACCAGCACTACAAACCAGTTTAATTTCTTAAGTACAATGCCTGCCAAAAAACGCCCTATGGCAGT
The DNA here is from genome assembly GCA_035547455.1 of Chitinophagaceae bacterium. GTDB lineage: Bacteria > Bacteroidota > Bacteroidia > Chitinophagales > Chitinophagaceae > JABDFW01. The sequence continues at coordinate 1,707 of DASZUX010000257.1, read as the reverse complement.
TGAGCCTGCAAGTATGCTTGTCATTTGAATGCTGAGGGCGGGCGACATTAACAGCACTTTATTATTAAACGTGGGCAAGAAGTTCTGTATACTTTGTTCTATCAATACATAAAAAAAGGCGGAAAATATAAATGCTATTACAATGGGAGAAATCATCAGCTTTATCATATCTCCAAACTCATCAGTCATGGACCTTGATCCGTCACTTTTTATAGAAGATTCGTCCAGCGGTGCCGCAAGCAGCAGCAGGAAAGCCGCGAGGGAAATGCCACCCAGCACATAGTACACCTGGAACCATTGCAACGAATGAGCATCGTTGTTTTTATCTACAAAATAGCTGAAAATAAAATAACCCGCAAGGTTACCAACCATAAAAAACGATTCGAGAAAATTCATCAGGCTTATATGTTCTTTCGGGTCTTCTGTTACAAGGCCAATTGTACTGTAAACAGACATTTTAATTAATGCAAAGCTTGCGCCTGTAGCTACAAATAACAATTTGGTGGCAAGAAAGCTTGAAGCAAAAGTCATGATAAAACAAACCACTGAAATGAAGCCTAATGCCCAAAGCATTGCTTTCCTGTATCCAAGGCGGGTGATGTACGAGGATATGATAAAAGACATAACGGCAATACTAATGTCTTTACAGGGGTCAATCCACGAAGCAGCCCCGGCGGAAACGTCAAAATTATTCTGTACCTGTAATATTACCGTACCCGAGCTGTTAAGCAATATCGCAAATACAAAATAGTTTAAAAACAGTGAGAGTTTTATCTTCCAGTTTTGCATAAACAATCGTTTGGTTTGCGGTGATGAATGTACAATTATAATCTTATTAACCATAAAAAACGCCGCAGAAACCGTAGTGTTTGTATCGCCTGTTATCAAAACCTCATAAAAGTGCTTTGCTATATTTTAATTCCGAACGAGATATAAAATGTTCTCCCGTCAGCCGGTAAAATACCGGGGCCCGGGTACATGGTTATCCTGCGGTTAAAATATTGCACATTCGTAAGATTATTCACGCCGCCTGATACATGGTATATGCGTGCAACCCGGTAATCAAACAACCAGTCCCATACATGCCATGCCGGTAATATACCGGTAACGCCATTGCTGCTGCCGGTTGTATTTAAAGCATCGTTATAGCTGGTACTGGTGTATGAATACTGCAGTGATGTGCTGAAAGCGCGGTACTGGAAACGTAACCCTGCTTTCTCAATCCAGTCAGGCGCATTTTCCACCTGGTTACCTGCCACGCTTACATTAGTGCCTGATTTGTTTGTGACGCCGGTAACATACCGTGCATGATCGTAAGCCAGCGAACTGAAAAGACGTACATCAAACTGCTTTCCTGTACCTGCCTGCTGCAGGATTCTCAGCACTGAAAGTTCTGCGTATGCCTCAATACCTTTTGAAATTGAGTTGCCTGTATTGGTGGTTAACAGGTAAGTAGTGCCATCATTCTTTTTCTGCGTAAGCAAGCCTACCCGGTCGCCGTAATAAAGATAAAAAATGCTAACATCATACCTTATAACATCCTTATAATGGCCGCGCCAGCCTGCATCAATATCATAACCCCGGCTGTCTTTCAGGCTGGGGTCAATTTGGTCAACCTGTGTTGCCGGGGTGATGTTAGCATATAAAAAAGGGCGGTAAGCCTGCGATATATTGCCGTAAAGGTTACTGTTATTGCTGACAGAATAT